>SKKR01000017.1 GCA_007123655.1 Thermomicrobiaceae bacterium | reverse complement strand
CGGGAGCCGGTCCGGCGGTTCTACTACCGGGTGCTGCTCGCCAACGGGCATCTCTGCACGGTGTATGAGAACCAGGCGGAGGAGCGCTGGTATATGCAGGGGTATTGAGCACGCCCGGGAAAGAATCCCCGGGCTACACCATAGAACCCGCCTGAAGGCGGCTGTCTTGTCAATGCACTCTGTACGTGTCATTCCGGGCTGGTAGGGGAGGGGCTTGTCCCCTCCCGCGAAGGATTTCCAGGCCGTCGCGGGAACTGCGGGCGGGAACAAGACCCGCCCCTACCACTGAATCGATAACCACCCTGCCCGGCGGTTTAGCGCCGGACGAGAGAATGCCCGGACATTCGCAACGAAAGCGAGGCCATGCATCCACGCGGCTACGTGGAACTCCATCTTCATACCGCCTTCTCGCTCCTTGACGGTGCGTCATTGCCGGAGGAGATGATCGATCGAGCCGTCGAGCTTGACTATCAGGCACTAGCCGTGACCGACCACGACGGCCTCTTCGGCGCGATGGAGTTCGCTCAGGCCGCAAAAGCCGCCGGGATTCAGCCGATTACCGGCGCGGAGATCACCCTGACCGACGACACCCACCTGACGTTGCTTGCCGAGTCGTCAACCGGGTATGCCAACCTGTGCCGGTTGATCACCGCGGCGTATCGGGGGGAATCAGGGCATTGTACCCCCACGGTAGGGGCGGACCTTGTGTCCGCCTGCGGGAGGGCACAAGACCCTCCCCTACCCGAACGAAATCCGGACATGGATCCCCACGACCCGGAACACCGCCACAATCCACGACTGAATCCCGCGCTGCTGCCGGAACACACCGAGGGCCTGATCCTGCTCACTGGCTGCCGGCAGGGCAAACTGGCGCAACTGATCGACGCCGGGGAATTCCAGGCCACGGAAGACCTGCTCCACACCTACATCGACTGGTTCGGCCGGGACAACGTTTATGTCGAGCTGCAGCAGAACCTGGTCCACGGCGACACCCGCCGCGTACACCAGATGGTCCGGCTGGCGAAGCGGGCCGGCCTGCCCTACGTGGCGACCGGCAATGTCCACTACCACCGGCGCGAGCGACACCAGTTGCAGGACGTGCTGGTGGCGATCCGCAACCGGACGACGCTGGACGGCTCGCACCAGTACCGCCGCCCCAACTGCGAGTTCGACCTGCAGCCGGCCGAGCAGGTGGCGGTCCGCTTCGCCAGCTACCCGGAGGCGCTGGACGCCACGCTGGAGATCGCCGAGCGCTGCACCGGGTTCGACCTGACGACCGATCTGGACTATGCCTTCCCGGACCACCCGACCGAAGATGGCGAGTCGCAGGCGGACGTGCTGGAGCGTATCTGCCGGGAAGCGATGGACACTCGTTATCCATCTGGCAGTGAGCTGCGGAAACGGGCAGAAGATCGGCTTCAACAGGAGATGGGCCTGATCTCGAAACACAAGCTGGCCGGCTTCTTCCTGCTCTATCAGGATCTGATGCGTCTGGCAGAAGAGGTCGCCGAGGAAGTGCGCGGTCCCAGCCTGGCGCGGAGTCACTCGATGCTGCCGCCGGGCCGGGGACGCGGCTCCTCGGTCGGCTCCATCGTCTGCTATCTGATCGGCCTGTCCCACGTCGACCCGCTCAAGCACAACCTCTTCCTGGGTCGATTTCTCAATGAAGACCTGGCCTCGGTGCCGGATATCGACCTCGATTTCCCCCGCGACATCCGGGAGCGACTGATCGAACGCGTCTACGAGGTCTACGGGCACGACCACGCCGCGCTGGTCTCCGCCTTCTCCACCTACCGGCTCCGCAGTGCGGTTCGGGATATCGGCAAGGCGCTCGGCCTGCCGGCAACCGACATCGACAAGATCGCCAAAATGAGCGAGAGCCGTTCGGCCAAGGAACTCGGCGAAGAGCTGGACCGCATCCCGGCCTACGCCAGCCGCCGGGAAGCCCCGCCGCTCTCCTACCTGGTGGAACTCGCCGAGCAACTGGCCGGCTTCCCGCGGCACGTCAGTCAGCACTCCGGCGGGATGGTGATCTCCTCAACCCCGTTGATCGATCTGGTGCCGGTGCAGCCGTCCGCCATGGAAGGCCGTTACATCTGCCACTGGGACAAGGACTCCTGCGACGACGCCCGCTTTATCAAGATCGACTTCCTGGCGCTCGGCATGCTCTCGCTGGTCGAGGAATGCCTGGAGTTGATCGTGGAGTCTGGCAAGGATCCGGTCGACCTCAGTCAGGTGCCGCTGGACGATCCGGCCATCTACGACGCGATCTGCGAGGGCGATACCGTCGGTATCTTCCAGATCGAGAGCCGGGCCCAGATCCAGATGCTGACTCGCACAAGGCCCCGCAATCTGGAGGATCTGGTGGTGCAGGTGGCAATCGTCCGGCCCGGCCCGATCGTCGGCGGGGCTGTCAACCCGTATGTCCAGAACCGGCAGCGCAAGCTGATCGATCCAGATTTCGAGCCGCACTACGACCATCCCTCGCTGAAGCCGGTGCTGGAGGAGACGCTCGGCGTGATCCTCTATCAGGAGCAGGTGCTGGAGGTCTCGATGAAGCTGGCCGGGTTCACCGCCGGGCAGGCGGATCAGCTTCGCAAGGCAATGAGCCGGAAGCGCTCGAAAGAGGCGATGCTGCAGATCTGGGACCGCTTCCGGGATGGCGCCCTGACACGCGGGGTCGACATCGAGACCACGAAACACGTCTTCCGCAAGCTGATGGCGTTCGCCCAGTACGGCTTTCCGAAGAGCCACTCGGCCGCGTTCGCCGTTCTCTCCTATCAGTCCGCCTGGCTGCGTTACTATCATCCGGCCGAGTTCATGTGCGCGCTCTTCAACAACCAGCCGATGGGCTTCTATGCCCCGCACGTGCTGGTCAACGACGCCAAGCGCCACGGTGTCCGCATCTGGGGTCCGCACATCAACGAAGGCGGGGCGGAGTCGACCGTCCACGGCAATGCCGTCCGCGTCGGCTTCGGCTACGTCAAAGGGATGAGCGAGGACACGGCGCTGCTAATCGAGCAGGAGCGGGACGTCAACGGCCCCTATCAGTCACTGGCCGATTTCATCCGCCGGGTGCCGATCAAGCGGGAAGCGGTCGAGAATCTGGTGCTGGTCGGCGCGTTCGACTGCTTCGGGCTGGGCCGCCGGGAGGCGCTCTGGCAACTCGGCCTGTTCATCCCGGCTCGTGGCTACGGCAAGGCCGGCAAGGAAGCCAAGCAGCAGCCACTGCCGCTTCCGGTCGAGCAGGACATGGTGGAACTCACCCCGATGGCGCCGTGGGAGCAGATGGCGGCCGACTACAACACGCTCGGCCTCTCACCGCGCTACCATCCGATGGGCCTGCTGCGACCGCACCTGCCACAGGAGATCGTCAGAAGCGTGGATCTCCGGACAATCCCGGACGGCAGCGAGATCACCATCGCCGGGCTGATCGTCTGCCGCCAGCGCCCGGGAACCGCGAACAACATCACCTTCCTGCTGATGGAAGACGAACTGGGCCTGACGAACATCATCGTCTACCCATACCTCTTCGAGCGGGACCGGTTACTGGTCCGTCGGGAACCGTTCATCGTGGTCAGGGGAAAACTGCAGCGCCAGCAGGGGACGATCAACGTCATCGCCGAGCATCTGGAACCGCTGGACACCGCACGGGAGCGTTACCAGATCCCGGCACCGGAGTCGTTCAACTACGACGCTGAACCCGGCGACCCGGTCTCAATGAGCCGGACTGTGGTTCATCCGAAGGCGCACAACTTCCATTAGGCCCGAATCAAGAGACAGCCGCATTAATCATCAGCAACCGTTGCTGAACGCTCGGCTCCCTGTTTTTCTCGGAACACCGGCTCGAACGTTGCCAGCTCCGCCACCGGGATGTGACAGCGAATCAGATGCCCATCTCCGGCATCCTGCAGCGGAGGTAGCTGCTGTTCGCAGATCTCACCGATCTTCCTGGGACAACGTGTTTGAAACGGACAACCCGGCGGCGGAGCCGCGGCGCTCGGCACCCGCCCGGTCAGGCGGATCCGCTTCTGCGCAACCTGCGGATCCGGCACAGGGATCGCTGACGCGAGCGCCTCAGTGTAAGGATGGAATGGAGGCTCGAATACCCTGGAAGTCGGGCCGATCTCCATAACATGCCCCAGATACATCACGAGCACACGATGGGAGAGATATCGGACCACGCTAAGATCATGCGACACGAACAGATAAGAGTACCCATGCTCCACCTGGAGCTGGCGCAGCAGGTTCAACACCGTCGCCCGGACTGAAACATCGAGCGACGACACCGGTTCATCGCAAATGATCACCTCCGGATCAGCCGCCAGGGCACGGGCTATGCCGATTCGCTGCTTCTCACCGCCGGAAAGCTGTCCGGGATACCGATCCAGGTAAGAATGATGAAGGTTCACCTGCTCCAGGATTCGCTCGGCCTCCTCCCGAAGCGAACCTTTTAAGCCTCGCCGTCGGAACAATTGAAGAGGCCGCGAGACAATCTGATAAACGGTCTGCGCCGGATTCAGAGACGAGTCCGGATTCTGGAAGACAATCTGCACCTGCCGGCGATTTTCTCGCGACCGTTGCCGGGCGAGCGCCTCCAGACCAACTCCATGCAGGCTGATCTTGCCGTCAGTCGGCTTCTCCAGGCCGATGATGCAATTCGAGAGCGTCGACTTCCCACAGCCGGATTCACCGACAAGAGCCAGCGTCTCTGCCGGCCTGATCTCAAGCGAAACCCCATCAACCGCGCGGAGCACACGCTTCTTCCTGCTCCACGGGAGTAACCCCAGCTTGCGCTCGAAATACTTCCGCACATCATTTACGGCGAGAATCGGTTCGGCCTGATCATCAAACCCCTCAACGTCAGCCGGCCCTACCGGGGCAACATCGATTTCCTTCTCGACGTCTTGCCAGAAACGACATCGGACCTCATGGTTCTTCCCGATCACCTGCATCCCGGGATCTTTCAGATGGCATATCCCGGTCGCGTAGCTACAGCGTGGGGCAAAGGCGCACCCGCGGGGATACGCTCCCGGCCGGGGCAACTGTCCAGGGATCGGAATCAACGCCTGACCGATTCTGTGGAGGTCTGGCACGGAGCCCAGCAGCCCGACCGTATACGGGTGCCTCGGATTGGTGAATAATTCCCCTACCGGCGCCTGTTCGGCAGTCTCACCGGCATACATGACGGCCACCCGGTCGCAGACTCGAGCAATCACTCCCAGGTTATGAGTGATGTAGAGGATCGCGGAGTTGATCGTCTCTTTCAGCTCCACGATCATGTCGAGGAACGTTGCTTCCGTCGTGACGTCAAGCGCGGTCGTCGGCTCATCAAGAATGAGCAATGACGGATCGCAGGCCAGACCCATCGCGATCACGATGCGCTGCTGTTGCCCTCCGGAAAGCTCGTGCGGATAACGACGGGCGACCTCCTCGGGGTCCGGCAGGTTGACTTTGTCGATAAGTTCGATCACTCGTTGCCGAACCCGTGCTTCCGGCAATCCAAGATGTGCCCGCAGCACTTCTGCGATCTGTTCCCCGACCCGGATAGACGGGTTCAGGGATGTCAGGGGATGCTGGAACACCATCGCGATCTCACGTCCGCGAAGCCGCTGGAGTTGCTTGAAATCGAGCTCGGTTACGTTCTGCCCACGGTACAGAATTCGCCCGCCGGCAACACGACCGCCCTGAGCAACATAGCCCATGGCGGCCAGACCGACCGTACTCTTCCCGCAACCCGACTCACCGACAAGCCCGACAACCTCACCGGCCTTAACGTCGAACGACACACCGCGCACCGCGCGCACCGCGTGACGGCCTGACCCGAACGTTATGTGCAGATCCTGCACGTCCAGGATCGTCTCACTGGAACGGAGGTTCT
>SKKR01000110.1 GCA_007123655.1 Thermomicrobiaceae bacterium | reverse complement strand
TCACGAATGGCGCGTCTGGCTTCATTAAGGTCGGGAAGATCCACTGGCGGCCCGATGACCGGACTCAGCCCGTGGGTTCGCAGCGGATCGTAATGAATCCCGCGGAACGGTGTGATTCTCGCCACGAGCAGTTGCTCCTGTGCTGCAATGGCACCTGATGGAAGCGGAGGGAAACTCCACCCTTCGCACGCCTGAGTGGGTAATCTACCCGTTACCAGCCGATCGCGTATGCCTCTGCCCTGGCGTCCGCCCCGGCAGTACGCGTACCGGAATCCTCGTCCACCACGATCGCGCAGACGTTCCCGGTTGCCCGGGTCCATTCCGGCCAGCGCTCGACCTTGTGCCCGCGTGCCTCGAGCTCCCGGATGACCGAATCGTCTACCCTGGTCTCAACTTGACGCAAACCCGGCCAGTACGTGTGAGGAGCAAACGAATCCGGATGGTTGAACGTCCCGATCCGTGGCTGCTCGATCGCCTGCTGCGGGTCCATTCCGAACTCGACAATGTTCACGAAGACCTGCACCATCGATTGAACCTGCATATCCCCACCCGGTGTGCCAAACGGCATGTAGAGCTTTCCGTCTTTGAACGCCATCGCCGGATTCGGGGTCAGGCGGGGGCGCTTGCCAGCTTGCAACGACGCCGGATGATCTGGATCAATCCGGCTCTGGTTTCCGCGTCCGGATGCGATCAGCCCCAGCCCGGGGATAACTGGAGAACCAGCAACCGGATCGGACGGCGTCGCGGAAAATGCATTCCCTTCAGCGTCCACGGCACACACGTAACTGGTATCCGGATACCGCTCGGTGTTCATATCACCAACTGGACCACTCCCACCACGAACCGCCCCGACGCCGGTCGGGCTTCCCGGAGCAGGCATCTCATCGAACGTCTGGTTCGGGTCAATCCTTCCTCGCTGTTCGGCCGCATACCCGTCAGACAGCAGACCGTCCAGCGGAACGTCGACGAATTTCGGGTCGGCGTAATACGCCTCCCGGTCCGCAAAGACCAGATCAAGTGCCTGAACTAGCACAGAGAGATAGTCCGCCGAATTATGTCCCATTCCTTTGAGGTCGAACCCTTCGAGAATCTTGAGCACCTGCAGGTTCATCGGCCCCTGACACCACGGGCCGCAGGTATAAACATCGATACCCTTGTAGTTGACAGTGGGCGGCTCCTCGATATCGGAGGCGAACCCGGCCAGATCCGCTTCACTGATGAATCCACCTTCCGCCGTGATGAACGCGGCGATCTCTCTGGCAATCTCACCCTTGTAGAACCCATCTCGCGCGGCTTCAACGCCGGCCTGTCTTCCGCCTCCGGAAGCCTGTTTCTCCGCTTCCACCATGCGCCGGAACGTTCTGCCAAGGTCATGCTGGTAGAGGACCTTCCCCACCTCCGGAACGCGCCCGCCAGGCAAGAAGATCTCCGCGCTACTCGGGAAACATTCGATGTTTGGACGATGCTTTTGCAGGTTGCGGCTCAGCGACGGGTACACCTGAAATCCCTGCTCGCAGAGCTCGATCGCCGGCGTCACAACAGTCTCGAAGGAGAGATTCCCGTACCGTGCGAGCGCGGTAAGCCACGCGTCCGCGGCAGCAGGAATGACCGAGCGGCGGGCGCCGTTCGGGATCTTTCCGCCTTCTTCACGCTGGTAGATCTCCAGGCTGGCGTCCGAGCCCCAGTAACCGAGCCCGCTGATCGACCGGAGTTCGTCTTTTTCTTTGTGGTAGACGATTGTCGGCGCCACGCCACCAAAGTTTGTCAGGTCCGGAAGCAGCACGTTTATGCAGATCCCGGCGGCGACCCCGGCGTCGATTGCGTTCCCGCCGAGATTGAACATCCGGTTCCCGGCGGCAGTCGCGAGATAGTGACCGCTGCAGATTGCGTAGTGACGCGCCTGTATCGGGGGGCGATGCGACGTGCGTTCCGGCGAAGCGTAAAACGATGACATTCATGCCTCCTTCAGGCGTGCGCTGGATTTCTGTCCAGGCATTGTAGACGGAAGCGCCAGTTCACGCATCGAAGAAGGTGGCGGGATTGATCCGGGATCGCTACTTCGGTGACTGAATGCCGGCCAATTGATCCACGTTCGCCTCGCTGTCGTGCTCGGCACCGAGCAACACCATCATCATGGCATCAGGCTTGGGCTCGGTCTCTTCAATCGCCTCCTCCGGGTTCGGAATATAGCGCTCGTCGCCCCACTCGTCGGACTCACCGGGATGATATGTCTCGCAGAGCCAGGTGCGTGCGGCAATTGCGTTACTTCCCAGCTTCCGGCGGGCACGCTCTTCGTAGCGATCAATCGATCCGCTCGGGTGCAGCACGTAGACCTCGACCACCCGGCGGCCCTGATGGCGCCCGCGCCGCAGAATCTTCTCTCCGTCGCCTGATTCGAGCTCTGAGGCTGGTGTGCCTCGCTCGTCCTTGAGCAGATACCTCACCGTGAATCCTCCAACAACATCTGGCGTTTACGTGTTCTCGTTGCGCGGCGCTGATCAGGTTTTGCAGAAGTGCGCGCAACGTCACCTGCTAGTGTACTACGCTGGCAGGCGTTCTCGTTGCGTTTCGGCAGTTATAATGCTCGCACTCGCGAACGCAGGGTTACATACTGTCCAGTCACATCGGTCTCCTCGACCGGCAAGTGCCGAAAGGTGGTTTTCGTTGGTCGACCTGAAAGCGTCGGTGACTCTGATGATCGAGCAGGGTTGGAACCAGGGAAAGACAGAGGTGTTTGCGCCCGTCGCTGCAGACCCGATGAGGTTTCACTACGCCGGAGTACCACGCGAACTGAGCGTTGACGAATTGTGCACGATTGTGGGGCGCTGGAGAGCAGCGTTCCCCGATCTGCGAATGGAGATTGACGAGTTGGTCACGGAAGGAGACATCGTCGCGGCGCTTATGACGTTTACCGGCACCCATATGGGCCCCTGGGCCGGGGCCGAGCCAACCGGCCGGCAGATCAGGATGGCGATGACGCTCTTCTTCCGTTTCGAGGACGGGACCCTGGTCGAGATCTGGGAATTAGATGACCAGCTCGGGTTCCGCAGGCAACTCGGGTTGATCAACTAGAGCAGCCTTGCGCCTGGCATGGCAGCGAATGAAACGCCGTCCTGCCAGGGATTAACAAAGAGAGAGGCCGTCCGGACCTCGGCATAAAATTCGGACCCACGACGCACGTTTGAGGAATGACTGGAGCGAGATGATGGATCTTCGGGCGATTCAGCGACCGCTGAAACAGCGATACCGGGAGAACGGGGATGAGGCGCGGATAACGCTTCACGCTGGAGCCGGGCAGAACGGAGTGCCGGTCACGTGCTCGGTCCATCTGGGAGACCAGGCGTTGCCATCGGAGGCGCACCCGGGCGTCGGAGGTCCCGGGACTGCTCCATGCTCCGGGGACATGCTGCTCGCCTCCCTCGCGGCATGTGCCCAGATCACCTGTCAGATGGTCGCCACGGCCATGAGCCTGCCTGTCGAGCGTATCAGCGTTTCCGCGGATGGTGACCTGGACCTGCGAGGGACACTCGCCATCGATCGCGACGTCCCGGTCGGATTCACCGAGATCCGCCTGTCTTTCGATATCGACGCCCCAGATGCGACCGACGACCAGATCGCGTCGTTGCTCGAAAAGACAGAGCAGTATTGCGTCGTGATGCAGACACTGAAGCATCCACCGGTCATCGAATTCAACCGCGGCTAATCCGGTCACGCACGAAACGTGACCGGATTGAACGTGGCGAAGTGAATTGATCAGGTCCCCGGTGTGCGCCCGTGGATGTAGACGGTCGTTCCGACGTGCGCCCAGTTGAACAGCCACCCAGCGTCGCCGATCGTCATGTTGACACAACCCGCGCTTTGCGGGGTGCCGAAGTTCGTGTGCCAGTAGGTGCCGTGAATTCCGTAACCGCGGTCGTAGTACATGATGTACGGAACATTCGGAAGGCTGTAGGAGCCCCGGTCCGGAGTCCAGCCGGCCATGTTCCCGTAGCGCAGGTGCATGTACGTTTGGAAGGTGCCAGTCAGGGTCGGGACGGCAGGTCGACCGGTGGAGACGACGGCATTAAAGACCACCCGGTCATACTGCCAGGCACGCAGGCGCTGGTTCGTCAGGTCAAGCTCGATCCACTTGCTGACGTGCGTTGGCGCGCCGGCCGGAGCACTGACCGCGGGCGGCGTCGGCGCAGGGGGTGCCGGCGTATACCACAGATCGGGATGATAATTCTCGATCCCGTCCCGGCGTTCCACCGGTGAGGTATTCACACCAGCCTCGCTCGAAGCGACTCGTCCGAGGTGCCCAAGGAGAATCTCGTACTGTGTTCCCTGGTGCTCCGGGTGCCACTCGTAGCGCACTCGCTCGAAATACTGGACCGTGCGTCCGTCCTCCGTGAACTCTTCGGAGATCGGATATCCGTTGATTCGCAGGCCGCCATACTGTTCCCAGTAGTCCTTGAACCCGTGGCTCAACCGGTGGCCCGTCTCGGGAAAGAAGCGGGTGTCTTCACCGTCGGACCCGGAAATGGGCAGGAATGCAGGTTCGTTTCGTCGATGCGCTGTCTGGTCCGCGCCGAGCCTGCGGAGAAGGACCTGCCACTCCGGCGCGTGGTCGGCGTGGAATTCGAAGACCGCACGCTCGAAGTACTGAACTGTCATGCCGTCTTCGGTGATCTCCTCGGTCAGCGGATAGCCAAACTGATAGAGACCACCGTTGGCACGCCAGTAGTCCAGGAAGTCGCCTTCCAGGTGATGACCGGTGAGTGGGAAGTAGACTTCGTCGGGTCCGACTTCCTGCTGATAGCGCAGGATATCGTCATCCTGATAGGCCGCGTCCGGGATGGACTCGAGCACACACGGACCCTCAGACGGGTCCTGTCCCGGCGGTGGATTCTCCGCCAGGGCGGGTGTAACGAATCCAATGCTGAGCAAGAGGACGATGATGGCCGTAATGATCTGTCGCACGGTACCCCCTGACATCCGTTGAAACCCCGCTGCCGGAGACGACTCCGGCCCGTTGGTCCAAGCGTAGATGTCGGGCACGGCACGAACGCGACGCCGGGCGCGGAAGTGTTACAAGACCGAAACGTGGGTGGTCAGGACGGCGCGCGACCTAGCACATGCTCATAGACCTCGAGATGCCTGGCAGCGATCGATTCCCAGGAGAATGCGTCAATCGCGAACCCCGCCGCGCGGCTCAGCCGTCTTCGCAGTGACGGTTCGTGACGCAGGAGCTGGATCGCCTCATGGAGGAAGTCAGTTTCGCTCGCCGGTACGAGCCAGACCGATTCCCCGGCGTTGAAGGGGGCCAGCGAGTCGCCCGGACGCGGATCCGTCGTCACAACGGGCGTTCCCGACTGAAGCGCGGCCAGCAGCGTCCCGCTCCGAAGGCTGGCGCCACCTCGATACGGCAGTGCGATCAGGTCTACGGCCTTCAGCGCTTCGGCGACGTCTTTCGGCGGGAGGTATCCGGTAATCCGGACCGGCACCTTCGCGTTCCGAATGCGCTCCCGAATGCGGTCATGATACCGCCGGTTGCTGGTATCGGTCGTGGCGAGTTCCCCGCTGATGATCAACAGCTCCACGCCTTCCATGTCTGGCCGCTCCAGCGCGTCGAGCAGGTCATCGATCCCCTTGTCAGCGGTGAGAAACCCGAAGAAGCCGACGACAAAGCCGGACGTCGGCAAATCGAACCGGCTCAGTACCTCGTTCCGGTCAACATCCGAAATGGCGGGGATGTTGCTCCCCAGGGGGATCCGCCAGGTTCGATCCTTGAGCCTGCGGTTACTGCTCACCTGACGGAAGTCGCGCTCGTTCGTCAGGATGATCGCGTCGCTGCCGTGAGCAAGAGACCGGTTGACCCACCGGCGAAGCCTTCCCGCCTTGGGAAACAGATAGGG
>SKKR01000113.1 GCA_007123655.1 Thermomicrobiaceae bacterium | reverse complement strand
TCCAGCGCGGAAAGCAGCGAAGCCGCCCAGCGTTCACCACGGTCGGCACGTTCGCGCACATGTTCCCGGCGCGCGGACGCGAAGGAAAACTCCGCCAGCACGAACACCGCGTTGGCGATCAAAAGGAGTCCCGCGGCAATGAGTTGGAAGGTCAGGTTCATTTGCACATGCTGAAACCGGTCTCCCGGCCTCAGGCGATCGCCCGGCAGTCGTTCGGGACGAGCAGCGGACGCGTTCAAACGGGCGCGCCAGGCTAGTGTAACAGACGGCTCATCCGGGTCCCCCGGTTAGACCGTAAGCCGGACAGCGTCGATGCAAACGGTACGACGCTGCCCGGGCTCACGAGCCGAAGGGAGCCGTTCACTGGTGATCAGGATTTGGGGTAGACGGCCAGAGACATGCCGTCAAACGTGCTCCACGCCCGGGTAAAATCATCCCAGGCGTACGAGCGATACTCTGCGGTCGCCGGGTCGGCCACGTAGACGCGTTCGTCATCGTATCCATAGGCGACCACGGCCTGCTGTCCTGGAGCGAGCGTGAACCGCTCGCCGTCATGCCATTCATAGAAGCGCTCTTGCGCGGTTGCGTCTGCGGTCATCCAGACGATCACCGGCTGGCCGTCGTCCAGACGTAGCTTCAGCTCTTCGGGATCGCCCATCGTATAGAATTCGTCCCCGACGTATCCGTAGTTCGCCAGGATTTCCCGAAGCGGACCGGCGTAAACGCCATAGTTGTCCGTACCTCCGGGCTCCGCGTTGATATCTCCCCGAAAACCGCGGTGCGGGTTTTCGTGCTCCGGCAGATTCTCGATGAAGACCCACTCGGACACCGGGTAACCCCAGTACGCGGTCGCGATCTCCGCGGCGGCGGGGCCCGAACTCAGCGGAAGTGCCTGGTGTACCGCCGGAATGCCGGAGAGCATCGTTTCGCCCTCCTGCTGAAGCTCAGGGCCGCCTGCAGGTGACCAGGATGGATCGGGGATCCGCAGCAGATCGCCGGCGTTGATCCGGTCGTAGTCCCGGATATCATTTGCCAGCGCGAGCAGTTCCACCGTCACACCGTATCGATTGGCAATGCTGCCCAGGCTCTCTCCCCGGGCGACAAGATGCAACGAGACGATGAAGTCATCCAGCGAGTCACTCGCCCCCGCCTGGGTATCCACCTCGGAGCCGGATTCGACAGAGCTCGTCTCGTCATCGTCCAGGCCGGCCTGCTCGTCCGCGGGGATGGTCAGGCTATCGCCCGGATGGATAACGTCCTGGTTCTCAATGGTGTTGGCGGTGATCAGGTCCGAGAGTGATATCCCGTGCGCTCTCGCAATACTGGAGAGCGTGTCGCCGGTCTGGACCTCGTAGACCGCTCCCTGCTGCTCGTCACCCGGGCCACTTGACTCGCGGTCCCCGGTCGGAACCAGCAGCGTGTCGCCCGCGAATATCACGTCGTCCTGATCGAGTTCATTGAGATCGAGCAGGTCCTGAAGGGAAACGTCGTGCCCCGCGGCGATCCCGTACAGGGTATCGCCTTCCCGGATCTGGTAGACCGTGTCCCCGACTCGGACACCGGAGGGGCTATCCAGCAGGAGTTCGTCGCCGGCCATGATCGAATCCGGATCGTCCAGCCCATTGATTTCGATCAGCTCGTCGATACTCATGTCATGCTGCTGGGCAATCGCCGTCAAGGTATCTCCGGGTTGAATCGAATACGAGTTTGACGTCGAAGACGATGCCGCCGCGCCTGCCGATGTCGCCGCGATCGCGGTCGCGACGATCGTGGTCACCGCGCGCCGCGAATGCGATGAGGAGCGGGAACGACTGGGCGGGGGACGACGCCCGAACCGCATTACGGGACCGGTCGTTGGTCGCTGCCGGGCGCCCGGCGCGGGCCGACGATATCGTGCTTTTACGCGGTCGGCATACAGGCTGACCAGATCGTGTTCAGATGCTCGCTGTGCCTCGGCTGTCATAGAAACCTCCCGTGCCCCGCGCTCGATTCGGTCGTACACTATGTACGTACGCACATGATAGCACCTCTGTGCCTGTGTGGCAAGGGTTGCCCTCGGCGGTGTCTCGCGGGCGATAATCTACCCGGAACGCGATGGCCAGGGTCGGCCCCGCCGGTGCTGGTCATACAACGCTGAAGAGAGGTCTCCGCACATGAGCGTGCTACGCCAACGATCGGGTCGTATCACAAAGCTCGCCGCTGGTCTGGCCGTGGCGATGTTCCTCACGCTGCTGGCCATCGGGGTGGTGGGCTGGATCGCGTCCGACCGGGCGCTGGCTCCCGAGCTGCGAGACTCGGCGCTGACGATCGAGGACGTCCAGGGCATCGTGTTCGAGGAGATCATGTTCGAGAGCCAGACCGGTTTCAGCCCGACCGGAAGGTTCTTCCCGGGCACCCGGAACGAGACCATCATTCTGCTGCATGGGTTCAGTGAGCGACAGAATCAGGTCCTGCCGCAGGTCAGAATGCTCACCGATGCCGGCTTCAACGTTATGACCTACAACGCCCGGCATCCGGAGGAATACGGAAGCGGGGTGTTTTCCACGCTCGGCGCGTTCGAACGCGAGGATCTCGTCAGCGCGGTCGATTATCTGGAGTCACGTGACGATGTCGATCCCGACGCCATCGGCGTATTCGGCCTGTCACTTGGCGGGGCAACCGCGATACTCGGCGCGGCACTGGACGATCGAATCGCCGCCGTGGTCGCTGAAGGATCGTTCAGCGATGCGGACAGCGTCATCGACTCCAGTTTCGAGCACTACATCGGCTTGCCGTCGTTTCCGTTCGGCCAGGTCACACGTCTCATCGCTGAGCGACGGGCGGGAGCACGCCTCAGCGACGCACGTCCCGTCGACGCGATCGCGGACCTTTCGGGCCGGCCGGTGTTGCTGATTCACGGAAAGGACGATACCTCGGTCCCACCGGACCACAGCGAGCGCAACCTCGAAGCGGGTGGGCCGGACGTTGACGTGTGGTGGGTGCCCGGCGCCGGTCACTCCGACGCCTACGAGGTCGAGCCCGATGAATACGCCACCCGGCTGATTGAATTCTTCGACACGGCGTTTGAATGACCGAACGTGCAAAGACGCCGGCCGGACGAGATCCGGCGGGCGTCTTCGCGACGGGATCGCCTGTTGATGCTGATTTTACCGGATTGAATCCGTCGATCAGGCCGGCTTGCTTGCCCGGATGAACGCAGAGTGGATCCGCCCGGTGAGCGCCTGGTAATCATCCGTCGTCATTCCGGGCCCGCCACAGCAGTCGGAGGAACCCTCAAACAGGCCCCGCGGGTCGTAGGAGTGAGTGATCTCGACGCGGGCCTGCTCGAACCCGGCGTTCGCCAGTTTCTGCTCGTACTCGTCAATGAGAAGCGCCCCGGCGACGCAGCAGGACCAGGCAGAGAGATTGTTCTGTACCCGCTCCGGTAACGACTCAGTCACCACGATGTCCGACACAGCGAACCGGCCGCCGGGCCGCAGCACGCGAAACGCTTCCCGCAGCACCTGGTCCTTGTCAGCCGAAAGATTGATCACGCAGTTGGAGATGATGACATCAACCGAGTTATCCGGTAGCGGGATCTCCTCAATATGACCCTTCAAAAACTCCACGTTCGCGACGCCGGCCTCCTGCCGGTTTTTCTCAGCCAGCTCGAGCATCTCGTCCGTCATGTCCAGCCCGTAGGCAAAGCCGGTCGATCCGACCCGCTTCGCGGAGAGCAGAACGTCGATTCCCCCGCCGGAGCCGAGATCGAGCACAGTTTCGCCCTCACGGAGCTCGGCGAGCGCGGTCGGATTCCCGCAGCCGAGCGATGCCAGCGCGGCGGTCGACGGGATAGAGTCCAGTTCGATCTCGTCGTAGGCGGCTCGAACGACCGGATCGGACGGTTGCGGAGAACAGCAGCCTGAGCTTGCTTCCGGCCGGAGCGAAACGGCGCGGGCACTGGCGGCGTAACGTTCGCGCACCTGATCTCGCAGGTCAGGCCGGGTGCGAAGGGAACTATCGTCCGTCATGGCATGGACCTCTCGCGATTCACGGGCGAAAAGCAATCGTATCGTTAATTTACGAAATAGCTGCCGGTCTGTCAACCCCTGTGCCTGTCCGGGCCTATCGCGTTGATCAGGACACCCTGTTATGATCGGTCGAACGTTGAAGACCTGCCTGATCGTGCGGTGGCATCATCCACGCGAGAACCGGGAAACTGCGCCATCGTCGCCAAGATTGCATTCCTTGTGATTCTGACCCCGTTCCTGAAGGAGCGATGAGTGAACGACAGAAAGCCACCATTGCCAGATTCGGTAGACGTCGCGGTTGTCGGCGCGGGCGTAACCGGTTGTTCGATCGCCTACCAGCTTGCGAAACGCGGTAAGACCGTGGCCGTGTTCGATCGCCGCGGCATCTGCTCTGGCGCGTCCGGCCGGAACGGTGGGATTACGGGCACCGGTTCCGCGCTGCACACCTCGTCCGCCGGCGAAGCCATCTACGCCCTGACGAGCGAAAACTTCACGATGCTGCAGGACGAATTGGTTCGGGAACTTGACGATAATTTTTCGCTCCTGGTAACCGGAATGATCGACATTGCCACCACGGAAGAGCAGGCGGACTTCCTCAAACAGGCGGTCGTCGCGCAACAAGCGCATGGCGTCGAGGTGGAATGGCTGGACGGCGCCGACGCCAGGGATCTGATGCCGGCACTGAGCCCCTCCGTACTCGGCGTCGAGTGGAAACGAAACTCCGGCCACCTCTGGCCGTTTCAACTGGTCCACGCCTTCGCGAACGCCGCACGCCAGTACACCGTGTCGTTTCACACCTATACGCCGGTGCGGCGCGTCCTGACCCAAAACGGGGAAGTGGCGGGCGTCGAAACGGAGTTCGGATCCGTCGAGGTCGGCGCGGTTGTCGTTGCGACGAACGCGTGGACGCGTAATTTGTTGCCGGACCTCCCGGACGGCGCGATCGTTCCGGCCAGAGGTCAGATTCTGGTGACGCAACCGGTGGGCCAGGTCCTGCCGATGCCGTTCTCGACGAACTATGACAAGGAGTACGGGCGACAGACCCACTCGGGCCAGATTCTGTCAGGCGGATTCCGGCGGCTTGACATCGATGAGGGCCTCGGCGCGGAAACAGAATACGTTCATCCGCCGGCGATGGGCGGCATCGCCCGGAACCTGGTCAGCATCTTCCCCCGGCTGGCCGGATTGCGCGTGGTCCGAATGTGGTCCGGTCTCATGGGATTCACCGCAGACGGACTCCCCATGATCGGCGCCTACGGAGAAAACAAAGGACTCTACGTGGCCGCCGGGTTCAACGGCGGGGGCTTCTCGTACGGGCCGGCAACCGGGAAGGCGGTCGGCCAGCTAGTCGTCAACGGCCGCTCCACGCTGGATCTGGAACCGTTCGACCCCAATCGTTTCGCCCGTGAAGACGCAGTCTGGGAAAACCCGTTCACGGCGGGAGAACAGAACAATCCGAAGAAGCTTTCGGTGGACGCCTGAGCGATACAGGCCCGGACGTCCACCAGGCCGCTCATTTTTCAAGATACGGGACGGGAGTGAGCATCGTACGCCCCGTTTCGCTCCAGAATGTCACACGCCTCATCAGCCCGTCCCTCGTGCCGAACGGTGACGATTGGCCGGCCGACCTGAAACTCTTCCTCGTAAATCTTCGCTTCATCGTCCGGCACACCGATCCCTTTCAGAGTACCGAGCACCCCGCCAGCGACGCCTCCAGCCGCCGCACCGCCGAGAATTCCGGCGAGCGCGCCGGCGGCGATCACTGGCCCGACGCCAGGGATGAGGCCGGTCGCGGCGGCTCCGAGCACACCACCAACGGCTCCTCCGGTCAGGACGCCTCCACCGGTTGCTTCCTCCTCGAGCTCGGCGTCGTTCTCCACCAGCG
>SKKR01000508.1 GCA_007123655.1 Thermomicrobiaceae bacterium | reverse complement strand
TGATGCAGGACGGGAAGTGGATGATCGTCGAACTGGTCATAGATCCCGAGCCGCAGGTTGCTCTTCGGGCAGACCTCCAGTGGGATCTTATGCTCGGCGAGATGCGAGACCAGTAAATCATCTTCAATCGCTCGCACTCCGTGGCCGATGCGTTCGGCTCCGAGGGCCGTGAGCGCGCCCCACACACTCTCGGGCCCTGCCAGTTCCCCGGCATGAGGAGCGGAATGCAGCCCCGCCGCTCTGGCACGATCGAACCATTGAGCGAATACTTCGGGAGGAGCACCGACCTCATCTCCGCCGAGCCCCAGCGCCGCGACGCCATCATCCTTGCCGTCGATAGCTACGTCGGTCACATAGTCCGCCAATCGTTCGAGCCGCGAACGATCCGCCCACTTTCGAACGATGTTGAAAATCCAGTTGATCTCGATCCCGAGTTCGGTTCTGACTCGCTCCCGGCCACGTTTCAACCCTGACATGTACGTATCATGCGAGACTCCACGTAAATGGTGCTCGCTGGCGGAGAAGGTGATCTCTGCGTAGTGGACGTTCTGCCTGCTCAGCTCGGCTCCGTACTCGTAGACCACCTGCTCGAAATCATCCGAGCACTGGAGACAACGACAGCAGGTGACGAAGACTTGAATGAAGTGGCTGAAGTCGCGATAGCTGAACCAACGCTGCAGCTCTGCCTCCGTGCTGGCGGGAAGGTCAATCCCGTTTCGTTTGGCCAGATCGAGAAGCGTCGCGGGCCGGATCGTGCCCTCGAGATGGACGTGGAGTTCGGCCTTCGGAATGGCGCGGACATAGTTGAGGAGCGACACCTGACTGGCCAACTTTCGCATCACCGGGCACATTGACGTGCACAAAATACCATAGTGGTTGGGTCGAGTCGTCAGCATTCGTTGCGATCAGGAATGACTTCAAGTATTGCAGTTGAGGCATTCCTGCGCTACTCTATGCATATCGCCTGTCAATACAGCTGACCCGGAGGTGGTGTTATGGCTGAACCATCGGACGCTTCCCAGGTCCTACATCCGTCTTCCAAGGGACACGCGCTTGCTGACTCTGATTGGCAGGATGCGCATTTCGACGCAAAGCGCCGGGAGTACGAAGCGATGCTGCGATCAGTTGGACTGCGCAAGGGATGGCGGGTGCTCGACGCTGGATCGGGAAACGGTTCCTACCTGCCTTTGATTGCTGAAGAAGTCGGCCCAACCGGACACATCACTGCACTGGATATTGCGCCGGAGAATATTGCGGTAATCGAGCAACGGATCCCGCCTGGTCCCTCGATTGTCCAGTTGAGGCCATCACTGGCGATATCCTGTCAATCCCGGTTCCCGGCGGATCTGTTGACGCCATCTGGTGCGCCAACACGTTTCAGTACCTGAGCGACGAAGAAGTGTTGACCGCTCTGCAGGAGTTCCGGCGGATTGTCCGGCCTGGAGGGCTCATTGTGATTAAAGAGTTCGTCTCAACGCTCTGGAACATTTCTCCCGGCGATCCAGCACGAATCTGGCGACTCATGGCGGCCTCTCAGGGAAGCAGCTCGCAAGTACGCAGAACGCTGAGTTCGGTGGAACTCCACCGCGACCTGATGGCACTCGGACTCGAAGATGTCTGGGACAAAATCACGCTCGTGGTACGGAGAGCACCATTAAGGAGATCAGAGCGCCTGTTCATCGCGGGAATGCTCAGCCATCTTGCCACATTGGCTCAGAGTACCGTTCTTCCAGAGCAGGACCGAGATTACTGGGGATTGATGTCCAGCGCGGACCATCTTGATGCGACCATTTCGAACAGCAACTTCTGTTACTACGACAGCCAACTCGTAGCTGTGGGGCGCGTGCCGTTTGCCATGTGACCGGTTGAAAAGCTGGTTCAAATGGAAAGTAACAGTCACCTCCCCTGGTAGATCGTTCGACAATGTACTCAGTTCCGCGAGGTGGTGTTATGGCTGAACCAATGGACACTTCCCACATACTACATCCGTCTTCACAGGGGCACGCGCTTGCCTCCGCCGGCTGGCTCGACGCCCACTTCGACTGCAAACGCCCCGAGTACGAGTTAATTCTCCGTTCGGTCGGGATCCGACGTGGCTGGCATGTGCTGGATGCCGGAGCGGGAAGTGGTTCGTTCCTGCGTGTGATCTCGGAGGAAGTAGGTCCTACCGGCCGCATCACCGCGCTCGATCTCGCACCGGAGAACGTTGAGGTTATCGAGCAGCGGCTCGCCGACGTGCCGCTCGAGTGTCCCGTCGAGACTCAACAGGGCGATCTGATGTCATTACCGTTCCCTGATGACCTATTCGACGCCGCGTGGTGCGCAAACACGACGCAGTATCTCAACGACGATGAGCTGACGGCGGCGATCGGGGAGATGTGCCGGGTTGTGCGTCCTGGTGGACTCGTCGCGATCAAAGAAGTGAGCGTGACGACCTGGAACTTCACTCCGGGAGATCCTGCACGTATGTGGCGGTTGCTGGATGCCGTGCAGGATACCGACGCCCAGGTCCATGGCCTGATGCGTGTACCGGAACTCGCTACGTACCTGAAGCGCGGAGGTCTGCAGGACGTCTCGCAGCGCACGGTCCCGGTCGAACGGCGGCAGCCGTTGCGCGCTTCGGAGCGTCAGTTCATCGGAGAGATCATCGGCTGGGTCGCGAGGAAGGCGGAGGGGACCGCACTGCCCGAGGTCGACCGCGCGTACTGGAAGTCTATGATCGACGCTCAATCACCGGAGCATCCGATGAACGCCGAGGACTTCTACCACTATGAAGTCCAGTTCCTGGCGGTGGGACGCGTTCCAATTGACGCCTGATCAGGATCCACCAGCCCGCGCGTCACCGCCATTCAGGAGACACGTCCGGATTATCGCCTTGTTCGAGGCGGGCCAGGAATGCGTCAACTTCCCGCCGCGACTGCAGGAGCGCGACAGGCATTCCCTCTTCCCGCAACTGATCCAGCAGAGCCAGCATGCGCGGGCGCCTTTCCCGGCTGTGAAATACGACGAACTTGAAGAACACCCAGTCGATCCGCTCTGGACACCCTTTTCCCATGTCCTCCCTGGCGCGGCCACGGTAAGCGAACCGGCGCCGGATGACGCGAGGCAGGCGAATCCAAAGGGGCAGATCAAGGTACACTACGACGTCCGCCCGTTCCAGCCGGTCCGGCAGGATGCGAGAGTAGTTGCCATCGATGACCCAGCGGTCGTGCTTCGCGATATCGCGTACACGCGCCGCAAAATCGTCCTCCGGACGCTGGCGCCAGCCGGGCAGCCAGAAGTGGGCATCGAGGTGATGCACCGGCAGACTGAGTTTGTCTCCGATGCTCCTGGCAACGGTCGATTTACCGGACCCGGGCCCACCCATCACCATGATCCGCTGCATACCGGCGTACCTCCCTCGTTGAGTACCGGTTGAACGTACGATGATACGGCATTGTGAAACAAACGATCGCCACTTCGACACCCGGGAAGCACCTTATGGCCAGGCGAACGCCTGACCTGTGACCGTCGCTTAACTTCCGACGCCAGCTGATTTCATCCGACCTCCCCACCCTATCCCTTGTGCGACTACTGGCACTTGACAGGCTGCCAATACAGTTGTATCGTATGCCCAATACAACTGTATTGGAGTCCGGCGTGAACGATTCACAGGAACCAACGATAACCAGCAACGGCGAGGACCAGGACGCCAGAGACCGCATTGTCAGGGCGGCGCTGGTTCAGTTCGCGAACCACGGGTTCCGCGGCGCAAGCATCCGGGGCATTGCTAGCGCCGCAGATGTCTCGCCCGGCCTGATCCAGCATCACTTCGGCACGAAGGACGGGCTGCGCAAGGCGTGCGACGATCACGTCATGGCCTATCTCAGCGACACGCAGCAGCAAATGGTTCAGCGCGGCGCGCCGCCGCCGCCCGGAGAAATGGCCGGCCGTCTGGACGAACTGCAGCCGATAATCGACTACCTGATCGCGTCCCTGCAGCACGGGTCCGATCGAGCACTGGACTGGTTCAAACAGATCACCGACTACACTCATGAGTCGCTCACCTCCGGACGAATCGGACCGCCGCTCGATCCGTCCGAGGACACCAGGGCGATCGCCGCGACGCAGGCGGCGATGGCGCTCGGTGTGACGGCGTTCTACCGGCACATTCAGCAGGTTCTTGACGAGGATGACGAGGCGAACATGATCCTGCGGGTCGGGCGTGCGCGCCTGTTTCTCACGTCGGATCGCATCGTCGACCAGGAGACGCGTAATCGGCTCGCCAGCGCGCTGGACGACTACGAACAGTCCAGGACGACCGGAAAGCCGCCACCGTCGCGTGAGTACCGTTCCGACGATGCCTGACCGTTTCCCGTCAACACAGTACTGCCAGCGGCAGCGGTAGAAATCAGGAGTGCGATGAATCCAGCAATTTCGATACAGAATCTGAACAAGAACTTTGGTCCAGTTCGGGCGTTGAACGAGTTCAACATGGAGGTCCGTTCCGGTGAGGTGCACGGCTTTCTCGGTCCCAACGGCGCCGGCAAGACCACGAGCATTCGCATCCTGCTCGGGCTACTGAGAGCGGACAGTGGGAATGTTTCGCTTCTCAACGGGGACCCCTGGGAAGACGCGGTCGCACTCCACCGCAGGCTCGCTTATGTGCCGGGGGACGTCACGCTCTGGCCGGAACTCACGGGTGGCGAAGCGATCGATGTGCTGGGAAGGCTCCGCGGTGGACTGGACCAGCAGAAACGGGACCGGCTCTGCGAGCGTTTCGATCTCGATCCGACCAAGAAGGGACGGACCTATTCGAAAGGGAACCGGCAGAAGGTCGCGATCGTCGCGGCGCTCGCATCAGATGTCGAGCTTCTTATCATGGATGAGCCGACCGCCGGGCTCGATCCGCTCATGGAGATCGTGTTCCAGGAATGCGTCAAAGAAGAGCGAGCAGCGGGAAAGACGGTGTTGCTCTCGAGCCATATCCTCTACCAGGTCGAGATCCTCTGCGACCGGGTAACGATCATCCGCCAGGGCAAAGACGTGGAGAGCGGAACGCTCGACGAGCTGCGGCACCTCACCCGGACATCGATCACCGCTGAGACCGTGCAGGATGCGAGCGGACTGGTTGAACTCCCGGGTGTCCATGACTTCGAGTCCGAAAACGGCAGGGTCCACTTCAACGTGGATACGGACCAGATCGACACCGCGATCAAACAGGTCTCAGCGCTCGGCGTGCGCAACCTGATCAGCCGGCCGCCAACTTTGGAACAGCTCTTCATGCGTCACTACGGCGTTGAACTGACCGAATCCGAACGGGAACCAGGGCACAAGGAGGGCGGCGAATGAGCGCCTTCACGGGAACATGGACCCTGGTGCGATTCATCCTCCGGCGGGACCGGGTGCGAATTCCTATCTGGGTGCTGGCGTATCTGATCACGATGGCAGGCACTGCGGCGGTCTTTCCGGACACGTATCCAACCGCGGCCGATCGTCAGACCCGGGCAACCCTGATCGAGAATCCGGCCATGCGGTTCCTGCTCGGTCCCATGCACGGTTCGGAGGATTACACCTTCGGCGCGATGATGGCGAGCGAGATGCTGGGCCTGGCGACCGTTGTCATCGCCCTGATGAGTATCTTCATGATCGTACGCCACACCAGGGCGGAAGAGGAGAGCGGGCGCGCCGAACTGATCCGATCCTCGGTCGTTGGACGGTACGCCGGCGTGACCGCGGCGCTACTGGTCACCATGACGGTCAGTGTTCTGATCGGACTCATCTCCGCGGTCGGTCTTTACGCCACGCTTGTTGAGCTCGACCTGCACGGCTCACTCCACTTCGGGGCGTCGATGGCCGTTATTGGCATCATGTTCGCGGCGATCACCGTGATCACCGTGCAGATCAACGAGTTCACCCGAGGG
>SKKR01000303.1 GCA_007123655.1 Thermomicrobiaceae bacterium | reverse complement strand
CGAATCCTCGGTCGAAAGCTTGACGTTCGCGAGAACCGGAAGCGTGGACTTTCGTGAGACTGCGCGAGAAACGTGTGTCAATGCCCGCTGAAGTTCCTCTTGTCTGCAGGACAGCCTCACTACCGGCACTCCTTCATTCTCGTCGACTAAACCGGGCGCATTATAGCACACGGTCATCGTGATCAGACCGCCGCTCGCAGCCGCGATAACGGTGTTCTCTGGACGCCAGATTCAGACGGCGTCCCGAAATGCGAACGATATTTCGTCCGAGGAACACATTGGATTGCCAACGAGAACTGGCGGAATCAGAACATTTGTGCTAGCATAGAACACATGTTCTGAACGCGCCGCTTCTCAGTGTCTGGAGCAGTATCAATGAATCTTGAAACGATGACGATCGGCGAGATGCCAGCGGTGTCGCTCGAAGAGCGGCGAGATACGCTCTACGCTCGGCTGGACGCCGGGTATGCACGAATCCAGTCTGCGATCGAGCGCGGCGAGGACGTTCACCGGTGGGAGCAGGGCTGGATGCGTCTGCTGCATGAGTATGAGGAGATCTGTGATCAGATTGACCGGCGCGGGGAGTTCCGGGCCGCTTAGGGGTACGTGGTCAACGAACTGCTTCTTGTGCAGGGACGCAGATCCAGCAACTCCGTCGATTGACACCCGGATTCCGTGGTGCTAGCGTCCGTTCATTGTTCTACGGGGATCGGACTCGCCCGAGATCGACAGGGATTGGGTCAATGAGCGCATTTTCGGTCGCATCGGTCCGGCAGAATTATGCCGGACTCGAGCAGTTCCGCTATCTCAACACCGGCACCGTCGGCTTGATGAGCGAAACAGTCCTGGAAAAGCATCTCGAGTACGTTTCCGCCTACGAGCGAGGCGGGCATTTCGCCGAAGAAGCGGCGCGAGCCGGGTACGAGCAGGCACGCCACACGCTCTCCGCACTGATCAATGCGGACCCATCCGAAGTCGCACTCACCCGCAACGCGACCGACGGAATCAACTACGTTCTCCACGGCCTGGAAATCGAATCCGGTGCGACTATCGTGACAACCGATCAGGAACACCCGGCCGTGCTGTTGCCGCTCCGAATTCTGGCGGCCCAACGCGGGGTGACGATCAGGCTTCTATCCCTCGACGGACCGGACGAGCAGATCCTTGAGCAGTTCCGGTCGATCCTCTCAGAGTCGAACACCCGGATTGCGATCCTGAGTCATGTGTCATGCGAGACGGGACGACGTCTCCCGATCCGTGATCTGTGCAGCCTCTGTCGCGAGTACGACGCACTTTCCCTGGTTGACGGAGCGCAATCGGTTGGGCAGTTTGACGTCGACGTTCCTGCAATCGGGTGCGACTTCATGACCGGCAACGGGCACAAGTGGCTCTGTGGACCAAAGGGTACCGGTTTCCTGTATCTTCGCCGGGAACTGGTCCCGTCAGTCCTGCCTGCGTACGTCGGAGACGGGTCGGTCGAACCGCGATTCGATCGCCTCGCCTGGAACCCGAACGACCCTGGGGACGGATGGAGTCTTCGCGATGACGCCCAGCGTTTCGAATTCGGAACCCGTAACTGGCACATGTACGCCGCGATTACCGATGCCGTCGAGCAACTCGAGTCGTGGAACAGGGTGTCGATCCAGGAACACGTCGCGTCCCTCACCGGCGAACTGAAGGCGGATCTGAACGAGATTCCCGCGGTAACGGTGCACACGCCGGAAGAGTGGACAGACAGCTGCGGGCTCGTCACATTCTCGGTTCAGGGATGGGAAGGGACTGAGCTGAGTTCCCGGCTCTGGAGCGAATTCAGTATCGTACAGCGGCGAGTCCAGGTGCCGAGCGCGGTTCGGATCTCGTGCGCACACTTCACTGACAGGAGCGACCTCCGTGAGCTCCTGGATGCCCTGCATTACCTGGTACAACACTGAACGAAATCGAGATACACGGAAGGATGCATAAGCGTGGGATGGGGATCATTCCCCCGTCGCCGCGTTCGATCGTTCAGTATTCGCCGCGCTGAGGGTCAGGTGCTGCGTATCGTTGAAGCGGGTCATCAGCGGCGGCAGACTGCCCCGGAACTGAATCGACGTCAGACTACAGTTGTCGAAATGGAACGATCGGCCAGCTTCAATCGGAAGATCGAGCAAGACCGTCATCAGCGCTCGCAACGTGCCGCCGTGAGAAGTTAGGAGAATGTCTCCCGGTGGAAGTCCGGGTTCTTGCTCCTGGAGGTACGCCATGAACCGCTGACATCGTTCCCGTAAATCAACCATGCTCTCCCCGCCCGGCGGGCGGGCGTCAACGTCGTTCTCGTCGTGATAGCGGGCGTCGTCTCCGATCAACCCGGTCTTCGGATCACGGTAGGCGCCTTCCAGTTCGCCCTTGTTGGCTTCCCGGAGTTCATAGGCTGCTTCAAGGGGTACGCCCGCCGCGTCGGCGATCGGGCGCGCCGTCTCGAACGCCCGCCGCAGATCGCTGGAGTACGCGTAGGCTATCGGAAACGCTCGCAGCCGGCTGGCCGCGAGTCGCGCCTGTTCCACACCTTCGTCACTCAGCGGAACATCGGTATGCCCCTGGAACCGCCGGGCGCGGTTCCAGACGGTCTCACCGTGTCGCACAAGATGGATCTGTCGGTCGAACATCTCCCGGCCCTACTGCCGGTTGATCTGGACTGACTGGATGTGGACGTCTTCGGTCGGGCTGGACATTTCGCCGGTCCGGCTGGGCTGAACCGGCACGTTGGCGATCTCTTCGACTACGTCCATACCCTCGGTGACCTCTCCGAAGATGGTGTAGTTCTTCGGAAGCTGTCCACGGAGGTCTCCATGTACGATGAAGAATTGCGATCCGTTGGTGTTCGGGCCCGCGTTCGCCATGGCCACCGTTCCTGGAACGTAATCCCGGGTCACCTCTTCGTCTTCGAACCGATACCCTGGACCGCCCGCTCCGGTACCCGTGGGATCACCGGACTGAATCATGAAGCCGCTGATCACGCGATGGAACGGAACCTCCTGGTAGAATCCCTGGTCGGCCAGAAACACGAAGTTGTTGACCGTCACGGGGACGTCATCCTGGTGGAGGTCGACCACGATCTCACCACGATTCGTGGTCAGGACTGCCTGGTAGTTCACTCCGTCTTCGAGTTGCATCTCCGGTGGCTTATCCCACTGCATTGAGGGCTGCTGCACGGACTCCTGCTCCCCTTCCGCGTTGTTCGAATCGGACTGTTCGTCACTCTCGTTTCCGTTGGTCGATTCACCCGGTGCGGTCGCTTCATCGTCCGTTCCGTCGGCCTGTGCGGCAAGATCGGGATCGCTCGCGTCACCCGCTGCGTCGGTGTCGTCGTCACGACATGCAGCGACGAACAAGAGCACCAGAATCCCCGCGAGGGCGGTCAGTACACGAGCGCGGGAATACCACACGTTCATTCAAGCGTGATCCTTTCGGCCGCTGGAAAACCGCGAACCAGGTTGGACGCATCCCGCTTACGTCGACGTCTTCGGTCCATATTGTTCCAGATCCTCATCGGTCAGGTGGGCGAACTTCTTGAAGTTCTCCTGGAACATGCCGGCGAGTTTCTGGGCCTGTCGATCATATGCGTCCTTGTCCTCCCAGGCATCTCGCGGCTTCAGGATGTCGTCCGGCACGCCCTCGCAATGATCTGGAACCTCGAATCCGAAGATCGGATCGGTCGTTGTCGAGGCCTCGCGAAGGTGCTTGCTTAGCGCCGCGTCAATAATCGAGCGGGTGAAATCGATCGGCACTCGACCACTCCGGCCTGCCGGCCCGCCAATCCAGCCAGTATTCACCAGGTAAACGCGTGAGCCATGCGTCTTGAGGCGGTCACGCAGCAAGTTGGCGTAAACCGTCGGTCGGTGGGCCAGAAACGGTGCTCCGAAGCATGTGCTGAACGTCGCTTGAGGCTCGGTCAGTCCGACCTCAGTTCCGGCAACCTTCGCTGTGTAGCCAGAGAGGAAGTGATACATGGCCTGCTCGGGCGAGAGCAGCGACACAGGCGGCAACACGCCGAATGCGTCAGCAGTCAGGAAAATGACCGCTGTCGGATGATCGCCCACGCTTCGTTCCGCAACGTTTGGCAGCGACTCAAGCGGATACGCCCCCCGTGTGTTCTCGGTAAGGGAATCGTCGTCCAGATCTAGTTCTCGAGTGACCGGGTCCATAACGACGTTCTCGAGCACTGTCCCGAATTTGCGCGTCGTCTCGTAGATCTCGGGCTCTGAGTCGCGGGACAGGTTGATCATCTTGGCGTAGCAGCCGCCTTCAAAGTTGAAGATGCCGGAGTCACTCCAGCCATGTTCGTCGTCGCCGATCAACCGGCGTTTGGGATCAGTGGAGAGTGTTGTCTTGCCTGTTCCGGACAGTCCGAAGAAGAGCGCAGTGTCATCGTGCGTGCCAACGTTGGCCGAACAGTGCATCGAAAAAACGTTCTGAAGTGGGAGCTCGTAGTGCATGACCGTGAAGATCGACTTTTTCATCTCGCCGCCGTACTCAGTGCCGCCGATCAACACCAGCTTCTTCTCGAAACTCATTGCGATGAAGGCGTCACTGCGGAGGCCCAGCTTCTCCGGGTCGGCGTGGCACGATGGAACATCGATCACCGTGAAGTCCGGCTCCCCCTGGTGCACGCTGCCACCCTCCTGGCGGATGAACATGTTGCGGACGAACAGGTTGTGCCAGGCCATCTCGGTTATGATTCGTACCTTCAATTGATACCGGGGATCCGCGCCGACAAAACAATCCTGCACGTACAGTTCTTTACCGCGGAGATGGGTGGTAACGAGCGAGTGCAGCTGATCGAACTGCTCGGGTGTGATTGCTTTGTTACCGTCCCACCAGATGTGCTCTCTCGACGACGGTTCATCAACGACATACTTGTCCTTCGGAGTGCGCCCGGTGTACTTACCGGTACTGACAACCATTGGTCCCAGATGAGCAATCTTGGCCTCGTTCCGGGAAACGGCGTGTTCGTATAGTTTCGGGGTGTTGGGGGTCCAGTAAACGGTTCCGGGATCGGTTATTCCGTGACTCTCAAGGGGATTCCGGGTCCTGCGACTTTCAGACGTGGTCATCGTTCCTCCTGACACCTGATTCGTGTCCTCCTGAGCATCCGTCCGTCCAATCCGTTCGCCCCGTTGCGCGGAATGAACCAGTTTTGTTCCAGGTCGAACGCGTCGCGATCCACTGAACCGGCCACGTCGCCTTGCGTCTCGCTTCTGGCGCTAACAGTACCATCTCATACGGCCGAGAACCTCATCTTTCGGCGAATTGTTGCGCCTTTCTCACACATGAGTCTCGATTTTCAGACTATCAGCATGGCATCGCCGAAGCTATAGAATCGATAACCTCGCGCGACGGCTTCCCCGTACGCTCGCAAGACCGATTCCCGTCCTGCAAAGGCACTTACCAGGAGGAGCAACGTCGACCGGGGAAGGTGGAAGTTCGTCAACAGTCCGCTTATCACCTGGAACCGGTATCCGGGCGTTATGTACAGGCTGGTTCGTCCCTCAATCGGCCCCACGGTTTCGAGTAGATCGGCAATCGCTTCCAGCGTCCGGCAACTGGTCGTGCCGACAGCGATCACCCTGCGCCCCTCAACCCGTGCGCTGGCGATTTGCCGGCGTGCTTTGTCTGACACGCTGAACCGTTCATCATGCAATGTGTGCTTCAGGGCATCGTCCGTCTTGACTGGCTGAAACGTTCCCGGGCCGACATGAAGCGTCACGGTTGCGATCTCAACACCGCACGCCCGTAGTTCGCTCAACAATTCTTCGGTGAAATGCATCCCCGCGGTTGGCGCCGCCACCGAACCAGGATCCGTGGCGTACACCGTCTGGTACCGGTCCGGATCGTGAAGAGTCTCTTTAATGTAGTGTGGCAGTGGAACCCGCCCGAGTTGCT
>SKKR01000577.1 GCA_007123655.1 Thermomicrobiaceae bacterium | reverse complement strand
GGCCGTTGCTGGATTAGTTCCGTGGGCTGAGTCAGGAATCAGAACCGTTTTGCGGTCGGTTTCGCCGCGCTCGGCGAAGTACGCGCGAGCCATCAGCACGCCGGTCAGCTCACCGTGAGCGCCGGCTGCGGGCTGAAGGGAGACCTGGCGAAATCCACTGATCTCGGCCAGCATCTCCTGGAGTTCATACATAAGTTCCAGTGCGCCCTGGATCGTACTCGGATCCTGCTCTGGATGAATCGATCCGTATCCCGGAAGCTTCGACATCAGTTCATTGATCTTGGGGTTGTACTTCATCGTGCAGGAGCCGAGCGGGTAGAAGTCGATGTCGATTGCATGATTATGATGGGAAAGACGCGTGAAATGACGGATGACGTCGATCTCGCTCACTTCGGGCAGATCCAGGGAATCCCGGCGCAGGTTTTTCGGAACCTGCTGCTCCGGAACGTCGGGTTCTGGAACGGAGATTCCTCGTCTGCCGGGCTTGCTCAATTCATAAATCAGCGGCTCGGTGCGCATTCAGTTCCTCCACGTTCTGGTTGGGTGCCGGAGGCCAACAGTGCTCCTCCGGACACGATTTGAGCATAGCATCGGGGTAAAGTGGTCGCAAGCAAGAGGAGCCTGATCGTCGTTGGGGTTGCTTGTGGCGGCGTTCGGTGGAAAATTGTGGTGACACGCTGGGACAAGCGATGGGGACGGACGACTGTAAGCCTGTTGCCGTGTTTGTGAACGTCGACGTACGCAATCAATTCACCTCGAGAGACGTTGCACCCCCGCGAAGGAAGGCAGTATGAGCACCGAGCCCGAACATGAACAGTATGGCGAGGCTAGTCCGGATGCCGGGCCGGCAGGCACCCCGGAGCCGACCGTGTCACGTCGCGCATTGCTCCTTGCGGCAGGCATCGTGGGGCTTGGCGCCGTCGGAGTCGGTGGAGGGTTGCTCTACGCGAACTGGCCTCTGGACGATGACGAAGATGACGAGACGGATGACGACGACCCTGATGAGCCGGTGCCGGCGGAGACGCCGGAACCTGAGGAGACACCCACGCCGGAGCAGACTCCGACGCCCGAACCGACTCCTACTCCGGACGCGACGCCAACTCCATCACCGGTTCCGATACCGGATGAGCCGGTTGAAGGCGGAGTGCTTTCGATTGCGATCCCGGCTGACCCGTTCAGCCTGCATCCGAACGCTGACGAGTCAACGACGAACTGGATCGTGATGAGTCAGATCTACAGTTCCCTGATGGCAGTGGACCATGAATTCGAGGTCTCCCCTGACCTGACGGAGAGCTACGAGATCGCGGAAGACGGGAGCAGTATCACGTTCCAGATCAGGGAAGATGCAGTGTTCCATAACGGTGAGGCACTCACGGCACACGATATCACCTACACGCATGCCTGGATGCGAGTTCCGGAACAGGGTGCGGGGCGGTCATTCTACTATGAGCGCGTCGAGCAGATTGACGCGCCGGATGACTACACGGTCGTATTTACATTCTCGGGACCTGACGGCACATTCCTTCGACGCGCCGCGTCGACCTTCATCGTTAACGCATCGCACCACGACGAAATCGGTTCGAACGGGTACAGTCTGGAACCGATCGGGTCCGGACCGTTCCGGTTGGACTCCTGGAACCGCGACCAGTCACTTCAGCTCGAGCGTTTCGATGCCTTTTACGGAGAACAGCCCAATCTGGACGGGGTGCAGTTTCAGATCATAGTCGATGCAACGGACCGGTTGTCTGCCTTTGACGCGGGAAGTGTGGACATTATCTACGATCTGCCTGTCAACCTGGCGCTGGAACAGCTCGAGAGCGCGAACGCGCAGACCGTCGAGGTGGTTAATCTGGACTGCTCCCAGATCATCCTCAACACCGATCATCCGATCCTCGAGAGCGCAAACGTGCGCCGGGCAATACTGTACTCGATCGACCGCCCGGCCCTGGTAGACGCGGTGTACGACGGGGCTGCCACTCCCGCCACGTCCTATCTGTCGCCAGCGCTGGAGTTCTGGCATGAAGCGATGATCGAGGCCGATCGTCCGCTGGTGGAACGTGCCTCGGAACTGCTTCAGGAAGCGGGATGGGTTGATGGCGAAAACGGAATCCGGGAACGGGACGGGGAACGACTCTCCTTCACATGTGCCGCACCGGAAAACGATCCGCGACTCGAAGGCGCGGAGATGATCAGCGAGATGCTGGCGGACGTGGGGATAGAGATGAATGTCGACCCGATGGCGGCCGGCGCGGCGGTTGAACAGATGCGGGCCGGCGAGCTTGACGCGGCGTTGTTCAACTGGACACACGGCGGGATCCACGGCGAGCCTGATGGCCGGACATCGCTTCAGACGGGCGGGTTCAACAACTTCAGCCAGTATTCAAGCGTTCAGCTCGACAATCTGCTGAACCAGGGGATCGGCGAAGTCGATCAGGAGTCTCGCCGGGCAATCTATCGGGCGATACAGGAACGGATGGCCAGCGAAGCGCCGATCGTGTTTCTGATGTTTCCTCATTCGTTCTATCACTTCTCGGTACGCGTTCAGGGTGTCCCGGAATCGGCGAACTGGGGCTCTCGACTGTTCCGGCTTGCACGGGAACTCTGGCTGTTCGAATAGCCGGGCGAATACCGGGGAAGTGCCGGCCGCTCTGGTAAAATCCATGTCCTGTAATGTGATTCTCCGGTCTCATCCTTCGTGGAGCGTACATGTCCGAAACCAGAATCTACGGCGGTCAGGCGGTAATGGAAGGCGTGATGATGCGCGGCCGCCGATACATGGCGGTTGCGGTACGCGCGCCGAACGGTGAGATCGCCCTCTACCACGAGCCCCTCAAAACAGGGAAATGGACCGAACGCGCCCGGCCGTTGCCGTTTATCCGGGGCGTGTTTATGTTGTGGGACACCCTCGTTCTGGGGATGCGCTCGCTGGTGTTTTCGGCCAACGTCGGGCTGATCGAAGGTGATGTCAAGGAGAACAGAGACTCACCGCAGGACGACCTGACTGGCACCGCGATGTGGGTCACGGTTGGCGTGTCCATTATCTTCTCGATCGCTCTATTCTTCGTGTTGCCGCTTGCGATCGTCGGATTCCTCGACCGGTACATTGCCAGCGACACGCTCAGTAACGTGGTCGAAGGCATTATTCGACTGGCGATTCTGGTCGGGTACATGTTGCTCATTGGCCGGATGCACGACATCAAACGTGTGTTTGCCTATCACGGGGCTGAGCATAAAACGATCAACGCGTACGAAGCCGGTGACGAACTCACGGTTGACAACGTCCGCAAACACAGTATCAGCCATCCACGTTGCGGGACCGGATTTCTGCTCGTGGTGGTGCTGCTGTCGATATTCGTGTTTGCCCTGCTCGGCCGGCCGGACTGGTTCTGGCGGATCTCTTCTCGCATTTTCCTGGTCCCGCTTATCGCTGCGATGGCGTATGAGTTCATCAAACTCACCGCGCAATACTATGAGAACACACTGGTGAAGATCCTCGTGGCGCCGAGCATGGCGCTTCAGCGGCTGACCACCCGGCCCCCGGACGACTCGATGCTCGAAGTGGCGATCGTCTCCTTCAAGCGGGTGCAGGCATCCGAGGAGGAGATCTCCGAGGCGGAAGCCGAGCATGAAGACATCGTCCGCGTCGACGAGAATGGGCTTCCCCTGGAACCGCGGGCTGATCAGCAGCCGGTACCTGAACCCGCAACGAGTACCGCGCAATAGCCATCATCGAATGTTTGGGATCCTGACGGAATTCACGCCTGGGGGAACTCTGTGAGTGAATCTGAGTCTCAATCGACGACCAAATTGTGGGGCGGTCGTTTCAGCCGGCCCACCGATGCCCTCGTCGATGAACTGAATGCATCGATCGGCTTTGATCAGCGCTTCGCGAAACAGGACATCGCCGGTTCGATCGCGCACTCCCGAATGCTCGCGCGCCAGCAGATCATCAGCCAGGAGGATCAGGACCAGATCGAGCAGGGGCTGAGGCAGGTCTGGAGCGAGATTCAGGCAGGGAGGCACGAGTTCCGCCTGAGCGACGAGGACATCCACCTCAGTGTGGAAGCGCGACTCCGCGAGATCATCGGGCCGGCCGCCGGGAGACTTCACACGGCCAGAAGCCGGAATGATCAGGTCGCCACTGATCTCCGAATGTGGTGCCGGGAAGCCATTCTTATGCTCTCTGCCGGAATTCTCGATGTTGCGGATTCTCTCGTCGAGACTGGAGATCGCTATCCGGACGCAATCCTGCCAGGGTACACGCATCTCCAGCGTGCCCAGCCGGTGCTCCTGCGGCATCACATGCTTGCCTACGTCGAGATGCTGCTGCGGGACCTGGATCGGCTCCGGGACGCTTACCGGCGGACGAATCAGTGCCCTCTGGGCGCGGGCGCGCTTGCAGGGGTTACCTATCCACTCGACCGCCAGTTCACGTCCGACTTGCTGGGATTCGACCAGCCAGTCGCCAACAGCCTCGATGCGGTCTCCGACAGGGACTTCGTTATCGACACGCTCGCCTCGTGCGCTCAAATCTCCATGCACCTCTCCAGACTTGCGGAGGAGATCGTGCTCTGGTCGACACCGGAGTTCGGCTTCATCGAACTGGACGACGCGTTCGCGACCGGCTCGAGCATCATGCCACAGAAGAAGAATCCGGACGTTGCGGAACTCATCCGCGGGAAGACGGGCCGGGTTTATGGGCATCTGATGGCGATGCTGACGGTCAGCAAAGGGTTACCCCTCACCTACAACAAGGATCTTCAGGAAGACAAAGAAGGACTCTTCGACACCATCGATACGCTCGCGATGATCCTGCGCGTGCTCCCACCGATGCTCTCGTCAACCACGTTCCGGCCGGAGGTAATGGAGCGATCGGCTGGCGGCGGGTTCGCACTGGCAACCGACATCGCCGACCATCTGGTGAAGAAGGGTCTCGCGTTCCGAGAGGCACACGAGATTGTAGGCTCCGTCGTCGGCTACTGCGTGGAGCAGGGCAAGGACTTCCCCGATCTCAGCGATGACGAGTGGCGTTCGTACAGTGACCTTCTGGCAGACGACAAGCCTCCGCTGACCCCACGTGACGCGATTGAGGCACGCAATATGCCCGGCGGTACCGGTAGCAGCGCGGTGGCCGATGCCCGGGCGGAACTTCCAACCAGGCTCGACGAGTTCAGGGGCTGGATGAATGTGGAAAACGAGCGCGTGCAATCGATCGACGCATTGATTAGCGGCGAGTGAGCCAGCATGACTGCGACCGACCAGCCTCGCGAACACACGACATCTCCTGGAGGAACCGTTCTGGTTACCAGACCGGTTAACAACGACGCGGAGATGGAAGCCGTTTACGAGATTCGACGCGAAGTCTTCGTCCGGGAACAGGGGCTCACACGCACGGTCTACGACGAGCCGGATGATCGCACGAGCATCCACCTGGTCTGCCAGACTGGCGGGAGGATCGTCGGCACCGGTCGTCTGACATTCGTTCGTGACGAAGCGCACATCGCCTGGGTCGCGGTTCGCAAAGCGGATCGGGGAATCGGCGCAGGGAAAGCTCTCATGGAGCACCTGCTGTCGATTGCACGTACTCGCCCCGTGGAGTACGCGACCCTCAACGCCCAGACGCACGCGCTTGACTTCTACCAGTCATTCGGGTTTGAATCGATCGGGCGACGATTTCACATGAGCCAGATCGAACACCAGTTCATGATCAAGGTGCTCTAACGTCTGCTCCCGAAACCTCTAGTTCACCCGCGCGGGGACCTCGTCCTGGCGTGACTGCGTCCGGGCAAGCACGGCGTTCCAGACCTCCTCGGGATGATCTGCCAGTAGAACAACCAGGTCATCCTGTCCGGCCCTGGACATTACTTCCTCGGTCGCGTCGAGCTCGTTCAACCTAATCGCAACGCGATCCTCTGGTAGCCCCTTGGC
>SKKR01000571.1 GCA_007123655.1 Thermomicrobiaceae bacterium | reverse complement strand
TGTCCAAGACGGGTGGCGAAGAGCCCCCACTCCTTTCCCCGTGGACACTCCAGCCGCACGCGTCCTTAACGCTGCTGCCCTCTCAGATCGATTTCGGGGACGATTCATCCGGCGCCGGGGTGATCGTCTCGGCGATGTTCGCCGGTTCGGGAGAGCCCGCGAGAATCGCTGGTGTACAGAAGCAGTCAGCTCCGATCCCGCTTACATCCAGCGCCCGCACGTCTGCCGACCACATGACCACCGGAGGCTATACCGCCCTTTCGGGCGACCGGGTAAGCGACGGTGGAGTACTGCCAATCGTGCAGACCAACAGCGATTGGAACACGGTCATCCAGATGACCAATTTCGATCTGACCTCCAGCACGAACACCGTGCGTCTGACACTGAGCGAGGCCGGAGGCGAGTCCGCCGCCCAGGTCTTCACCGAGGTGCTTGGACCGGGCGGGACCTGGACGTTCAACCTGCTCGAGCGGGGGATTCCCGAAGAGTGGGTCGGGTCCGCGGTAATCAGTGCCGATGGCCCAGTCGGCGCCGTTGCGGAACGATACAAGGCTCAGACGAACATGCTCATCATGAACCAGTCACAGCCTCCTTCCGGAGCGCAGACACGATACGCGCCACTCATCCTGCGGGATTGGCATCACTGGAACGCAGGGATCTCGCTGGCGAACCTCTCCGAAGAGGCGAACAATGTGACCGTGCAGTATTTCGACATGGACGGGGAGCTTCTGGATTCCGAGGAGATCACTGTCCCTCCACGGGGGATGGACTTCATCTTCACGCCGGCCAGCGTGACGGACGAGGGGGATTCGTCCAGCGGATTCGTCGGAGGAGCCAGGATCTCGGGTACCGGTCCGCTCCACGCCGTGATTGATAAGGTGAAGTACATCGGTGAAGATGACGACGTAGGGCACGCCATGTCCTACGTCGCCGAGATGCGTCCCGGTCTTGTCAACAATCACATCGCCATGCCGCTGGTGCAGAAAGGATTCCCGGAGACCGGTCACGGCAATACGACCGGAATCCAGTTGTTCAACCCACTCAATAGTGAGGCGAATGCGAAGGTCTGGTTCCTGGACGAGCTCGGCAATCTGGCCTCCACTGAGCCAGAAATCGTCGAGCTGCCTGGGCGGGGTGGAAAGACACTCTACGCGTTCGAGATCGACTATCTCCCATCCGGATTCCAGGGCACAGCCTTTATCCGCGTCACCGATGGTGAGATGCTGGCTATCGCGAACAACGTGGACTATCAGGTTCAGTTTGACGGATCGGCCTCGATGAACCTGTTCCCGGCGGACGATCTGTTCCAGGCGGCGGAGATCGAGGTGTCTGCTTCGCAGAACCCGGTACCGCACTTCGCGCATTCGACGACGGTCACTGCTCGCGTGCTGGATCATTTCGGAGATCACGTGCCCGGTGGACACGCTGTTGTAATCAGCATTGACGAATCGCATCTTGCTACCCTGTCCCTAAATGGTTCGGCGCCGATATGGAGCTACGGGCCGGCAACCACGAACGACAGCGGCGTCGCAATGGCCGAGGTCCATCTGAGGGACCACGCGCTCGATAGCCGCCCGTTTTCGACAACGATCACCGCTACGTACCCGGAAGTAGAAGCGAGCATACAGATTAGCTGGGACGCGCCACCGGAGCTTGCACCGCCCGATTTCTCGGGAGAATGAGAACGACGGGAACGAACACTGAGCCGATTTGGCGATAATGGAGTTCCGTAACTCGGACTTGTCCTATAGACTTGGACAAGTGTTCATCGGACGTCCAAACAAGAAGGCTGGGCGAGCGTGACGATGTGACGCGCGACCTCGAGGTGAACGACAGGGTGCGTTCATCACTCGAACGTCAGGATACCGGCAGGGATCAGCAGACGATCATATCGATGAAAACGGAACAGGAACTGGGTGAGGAATGATGGCGACTCCAGAATCACGAATCGACACGGAAAGCATCGCGACACTGAAGTCCGAGATGCACGGCGATTTGATTGATGCGAAACATGCGGGCTACGTGGACGCCTGCGCGCTCTGGAACGGAATGATCGCCAAGCGACCGGCGCTCATCGCCCGGTGCGCGAACACGGAAGATGTCGTCCGGTCGGTCAAGTTCGCCCGTGAGCAGGGTCTCGCGCTGTCGGTGCGCGGCGGCGGGCACAGCGTTGCCGGCAACGCGCTCGTCGATGACGGACTCGTAGTCGATCTGTCCGGAATGCGCGATGTTTCGGTTGATCCCGAGCAGCGGGTCGCACACGCCGGTGGCGGCGCAACCTGGGGCGACTTCGACACGGCAACCCACGCTCATGGCCTGGCAACAACTGGCGGTCAGATCTCGTCGACGGGGATCGCGGGCCTGACGCTCGGCGGTGGTTTCGGCTGGCTGATGCGGAGCTACGGCATGGCCTGCGACAACCTGATCGGCGCGGAAGTCGTGACGGCGGACGGATCAGTTCTCAACGTCAACGATTCGGAAAATGCCGATCTCCTGTGGGGGCTCCGTGGCGGTGGCGGGAACTTCGGAGTCGTAACCCGGTTCGACTTCCGGCTCCACCCTGTGCACACAGTGCTCGGCGGCATGATTGTTCACCCGATCGAACGGGCACCAGAATCTCTCCGATTCCTGAGAGATTTCAACCGAACGGCACCGGACGACCTGGCGGTGTTTGCCGCGCTGATGACCACCCCGGAAGGGGACAGGGTCAACGCGTTCATTCTGTGCTACTCGGGGGACCTGGACGAGGGACAGGAGGTCATCAAGCCGCTCCTTGAATGGGGAGAGCCGGTCATGACTCAAGTCGGTCCAATGCCTTATACGCAGATGCAGACCCTGATGGATGAAGCGATGCCTCCGGGGCTTCAGATCTACTGGCGCGGAGAATTCATCAAGACGCTGACTGATGACGTCATTGACACGTTGATCGAGCGGTTCGGGACGATCACGTCCCCGCTGTCGCTTCTGCTTCTGGAGCAGTTTGGCGGAGCAGTCAGCCGGGTGCCGAAAGACGCCACCGCGTTCGTGCATCGTGATGCGGAGTACAACGTGGCGATGATCTCGCGTTGGGAGGATCCGTCGCAGCACGATTCTCATGTCTCCTGGGCGCGTGAAACCCATGACGCGATCCGGCCCTTCTCCGCCGGGGCGTACGTCAACTACCTTGGCGAAGAAGGCGAAGACCGCATCCGGGCAGCCTACGGCCCCGACACCTATGATCGGCTCGCCAAGCTCAAGGCGAAGTACGACCCGGAGAATGTCTTCAAGGCGAACCAGAACATTCAGCCGGCACGCTAGCGGGATTCGGTCCGGGGTGGTGAAGTGAGAGCATCAATCACCCTGGATCGCTGTACCCCCGGTCATGCCTCGATGACGGTCAGGTCAGGCTGGTACACTTGCCAGCATTGATTCACAATGAAATTCGCGCTCACTCCGGCGAGAACCTGCAATTCAACCGGTTGCTGGTCCTTAGTGACTCGCTACGTTTTACCGATCACCTGATTCACCAGGATCAGGGTGTGAGGACGTTTCGGCGCGATCAGACGAAAGGAGGTTTTCGGGACATCGGCTATGTTCGGGACTCAACCTAAACCGCCAGTGTCCAGAATTGGAGCCGAAGATGAATGACGATGAAACGGCTGCCGCCAGCAGCCACGTCAAAGACGAGGAGTTCCGCGAACTCGATGACCAGCTCGAAGGACCGGTGATCCTTCCGGAAGACGAGCGCTATCACGAGGCGCGGACGATCTACAACAGCATGATCGACAAACGCCCGGCCGCGATCGCTCGCTGTGAAAACACCGGAGACGTGGTTCGGGCAGTATCGTTCGCGCGCCGGCATGGGTTGCGCACGGCGGTGCGCGGAGGTGGTCACAGCGTAGCCGGTGCCTGCCTTGTCGATGGCGGACTGGTTATTGATCTATCCGCCATGAATGCCGTGCGGGTCGACCCTGATCGTCGCACGGCGGTTGTGCAGGGCGGCGCCACGTGGCGGGACGTCGACCAGGCGACGCAGGAGCACGGATTGGCGACGCCGGGCGGAACGGTGCCGCCCACCGGCGTTGGCGGATTGACCCTCGGTGGCGGAATCGGATGGCTCATGCGGTCACACGGCATGTCGTGTGACAACCTCGTGCGCGCGGAAGTTGTCGCCGCGTCGGGAGACATCGTACAGGCGAGCCAGGACGAGAACCCCGAGCTGTTCTGGGGATTAAGGGGCGGTGGCGGAAACTTCGGCGTCGTCACCGAGTTCGAGTTCCGCCTGCATCCGGTGCAGAACGTGCTCGCGGGACTCATCGCTCACCCGGGTGACCAGGCGCGCGACGCGCTTGCCTTCTACCGAACCTTTACCCAGCAGGCCCCGGACGATGTCACCACAATGGCGACGCTGATGTCGATGCCCGACGTGGGGAGTGTAGCCGCGTTCGGTGTCTGCTATGCGGGAGAACCCGATCGGGGCTCGGAGGCGATCCAACCGATCCTGGACTGGGGGGAGCCTGTTCAGGTGATGGTGGACTGGATGCCATATTTGACGCTGCAACAGTTGCTCGAAGACATGTTTCCGGATGGACTGCACAATTACTGGTCTTCATCGTTCCTGAAGGAGCTCAACGACGACGTGATCGACATCGCGGTTTCGCACCACCAGCGCCAGACTTCGCCGATGTCGATCCTGTTGCTCGAACATTTCGGCGGGGCAGTTCGTGACGTTCCGGCAGAGGCGACGGCGTTTCCGCATCGGAACGCCAAATACAACTTCTCGGCCATGGCGCGGTGGATGGATCCAGGTGAATCGGCCACGCACATTGCCTGGGCTCGTCAGTTCCGGGATGACTTGAAGCCGCACTCCACCGGTGGCGCCTATGTTAACTACCTGACCGAGCAGGGCAGTGATCGCGCCAGAGCGAACTACGGTCCGGACATCTACGCTCGCCTGGCCGACCTGAAAGCGGTGTACGATCCGGACAATCTGTTCAGTGAGAACCTGGCCGTCCAGCCGGCCAGCAGATGATTCGAGACGCGCGGGCGCCAGATATTCTGGTCGCCCGCGCGATCGCTGTTCCTCATGCCTCATCCAGGAGTGTTCAAGGGCGGTCACTGGTGACGATCAGCCGCAGGGACGTCGGGTTGTGCCCGTTCACCGGGGACTGCGCGTTAGCGCAGGCCGAAACTGCTCCTTCCAGGTCCATCAGCGCCCGCATGACAAGCCGGTCGCCCGGTTTCGAAAGCGGGGCGGCAACCTGATAGTGCCCGTCCCCGTCGATCGTCGTGTTCTGGAAGATGTTGAACGGCTCCGGCGTTGCCCAGCGTTCGACGCCGAACGTCTGGAGTGCACCGCTCAGGTTGTCCAGACAGTTCGGATGATCCTTCAACCCGTAGGCTCGCTCGTAGCGCGGCGGATCACCGGCCGCGATCGTTCTGTCGTGCCGGCCGACCTGGTCCTCCACGATTTCCAGCGCCGGTCGCCGCAAGTTCGTCACGAGCGTGTCTCCCTGTCCGACCGCGACTCGCAGCAGGTTGGACCGAGTGTGACACGTTGAGAGTCGTTCCCGGTGATCGCCACCGTTCAGCGCGACGAAGTCGCAAACCTGTTCGCCCTCGAGATCGATGACCGTGATGTACTGTCCGGCGCGCGCCGTGAAGGGGCGTCCTTCCGCCGCCGGAATCACGATGTCCAGTTCGTCTCCGATCGATTCGGCTTGCATCGAAGCACTCCTTTCGCGGTTCGCGTGTGTGCTGCTACATTGCGTCCAGAGCAACACCGAGCGCGTGTTCCTGTTGTTTCTTGCGGAGCGGGACCATGCGCCCGGCGCGAACGATACCAGTGGGATCACTCGTTCGTTAACATCTCAGCGGGCGAGTGCCATCGCGCGTCGTTTCGACGTGGACGGCGATTTGCGAACTCGTCCTGACAGGATCATTCTCGCTTACGTCATGGAAGTGAACCAGAGGGTATCAGTTGGTATCGAAACCATT
>SKKR01000003.1 GCA_007123655.1 Thermomicrobiaceae bacterium | reverse complement strand
GTGCATGAAGAAATACGGAAGGCCAAACGTGATCCGTGCGCCGAGGACGGCCGCGCGGCTGGCAGCATCAAGACTGAAGAAATACACTCCCGGTCGGTCACCGACACGGACATAGGTCCGCACGTTGATTTCGGGAAACCCGACGGCACGTGGAATGGGCGGTAGCATGCGCCAGCGAAGTCGGCTGAGCACGAACGGCGTGACGGCGACCCAGGCGGTGCCCTGGTACGTGTCAATCTCCAGTTCGGGCGGGATGAGCGGTCTCAGGACGTTGATCGGGATCGGCCAGTGAGCAAACAGGAGGTCTTCCCAGGTCTGCACCATTGCCCAGGGTTCGTTTGGGGCTGGCCAGGGTCGATTGCTCACGTGCACGGATGTCAGCTCCAATACTTCCTTCACTGGCACGATTAAATGGCCTCCAGCACGATGACGCAATGTCTGGCCCAAGGGTGGTGGTGTTGCGCCGGCACGAGCACCGTGTCAGTATCGGATTCGTCCGGGTCAGTGACCGGCCTGTCGGTCCGAACCCGGCAACACTCCGAACGAAGCGTGTTGGTTTTGTTCGATTCGATAAGGAGCACAGGAGATGACGACGGGACTGGTCTTCGACGACAGGTATCTGCAGCATAACTCCAATCCCATGCGGCTGCCCGTAACCAGGCAGCCGTTGCCGTTCGTTGAGTCCGTCGATCATCCGTCCAACCCTCGCCTCGTTGAGCGAACGATGAAGCTCATGGGCTTGACCGGCCTGCTCGAGCATCTGGTCCGCATTCCGGGACAGAGAGCGACCGATGAGGATCTGCTCGTCTATCACACCGAATGGTATCTGGAGCATGTCCGTCAGCTCTGCGCCGGGGGTGGCGGGGACGCTGGAGCCGGCGCGCCGATGGGCGCGGATTCCGCCGAAGTGGCCATGTACGCGGCTGGCGGGGTCAAAGCGGCCGTGGATGCGGTTCTTTCCGGAGACGTGCGATCCTGCTACTCACTCGTCCGCCCGCCGGGACATCACGCGATGGCGGAAAAGGGAATGGGCTTCTGTATATTCAGCAATGTCGTCGTGGCCGCCCACTACGCCCGGCGCGCCAACGGACTCGAGCGCGTCCTCATTCTGGACTGGGACGTCCATCACGGGAACGGCACCCAGGACGCGTTCTACGGTGATCCCAACGTCCTGTTCATCTCCGTGCACCAGGACCGGTGGTTCCCGCCGGAGTTCGGCGCGGTTGAACAGACCGGCACCGGCGACGGTACAGGCTTCACGGTCAACGTTCCGCTCCCCGCCGGATCCGGAGATGCTGCCTATGCGGCAGTGTTCGATGAGATCATCCCACCAGTAGCCGAGCAGTTTGCCCCGGAACTGATCATCATCTCCGCCGGACAGGATGCGAGCGCCCAGGATCCACTTGCCCGGATGGCGGTCACCCCCGATGGGTTTCGGCGGATGACGCGGACAATGAAGGATCTCGCGTCGAGCGTGTGCGAAGGCAGGCTCGTTCTGGCTCAGGAGGGAGGATACGCCGAAGTCCTGGCGCCGTACTGCACGATGGCGATTTTCGAAGAGCTGCTGGATCGGCGCACCGGGATCGAAGAACCGCTCGATCCAGCGCGCGTGGCGATCTGGCCCCCAGCGAACGAGGTATCCGGCGATCAACGCGTGGCCATCGATGCTGTTCGGGCTCACAACTCCCGGTACTGGACGTTCGGATAACCCTGCCTGGCAGTTCGTCGGTTCGTGTCAGGACCATTGGTTCGTTGACACGGAGCGGTCAGCCGGTTGGAATTGGGTCAGTACGTACGACTTGATTGCGCCTGTGAGCGTGGAGTCCGGGAACCGACTGACCTGATGCAAACTGACATGCCGGAACTGACCTGCCAGTGGTGCGGAGGCACCATTCCCGAGAACGATCCGAGATGCTCGACGTGTAACGCAGCGCGGCCAAGAGACGATCTCGTCGTTCACGCGATCTCCGATGAACACGACGAGGAGCCGCTCAAGTTCGAACCGGAGACTGCGAGCGATGACGTTGAGCCTGACGAAGAGGAACGTGCTCGCCAGATCCTGAAAGACATGGACGCGTACATTCCACCGGAGGATACCCCCGCGCCGGTGGTCACCAGACCGCCTGACCCGGCTGGCGATGCGCTGGTCGTCATCGGGGTTCTGGCGATCGGAGCAGTGATCGGCGGGCTTGCCGGCTGGTTCCTGGCGCCGCCGCTGCTGCACGACTTCTTCCATGACGTCGTTGGCGTGGACAGTGAAGGCCCGGAGGCGTTCCGACGGCTGGGAGCGTTCGTCGGCGCGCTCGTCGCTATGCTGTTCGGCGCGCTGCTGACGACGATCGTTCGACGGTAGCTCCAGGGTCTGCGCGGGCAGGCTCACCTGCGGGAGATCCCCAGTTTCCTCAGAATTCCGGAAATGATCATCGAGATCTCTTCGACACCGAGCTTCCAGAGACCACCCACATAGATCGCGCCCCCAATGCCGACCGGGACGACCACCATCACGATCTGATGGAAGATCGCGGCTGCCCCGGACTCCTGGTCGTGGCCGGGAATCGGCAATTCCCCGAGCGCCTGGGACACCAGAAACACGATACCCGCCATCACAATCCCGACTGCGAGCGAGATTCGGAGCGTCCGGCCGACCGTTTCGTCGCCGACCCGGCCGAGTGCCCGCCGGAGAAGGAGCCACATGACGATCGCGTGGAACGTGAACTGGGTGGAATTGGCCAGCACCAGGCCGGCCATGCCGAGCGGCCCGATCAGTAGAAATGCCATGACGAAGTAGACGCCGACCGCCAGCACGCCGACGATGACCGGAGTCCTCGTGTTCTGGCGGGCGTAGTAGGAGAAGATGAGCACCTGGTCATACGCCGCGAAGAATGTGCCGGGCAGATACGCCAGCAGGGCAATCTGGATGGCGCGGGCGCCGACGTCATCGGTTGCGCCGTGGAAGAAGAGCAGGTCGACCGCGGGCCAGGAGATCGCCGCCAGTCCGAGCGTAGCCGGGACGACCATGATCGTTACCATCTTGAGCCCGTTCGAAAGCGTTCGCTGGAAGGCAGCGGTGTCTCCAGCCGCGAAATGGCGGGAGAGGGTGGGTAGCGCGGCGAGCGCGATGGCTGCGGCGACGACCCCGAGCACCATCTGATTCACGGCTGTCGCATAGCGCATTGCGCCCAGTGCGTGCTCGCCGACACCCCAGGCCAGGTTTCGGTCGACGACCAGAGCGATGGTGTTCGACATCAACCCGATGAAGATGGGCACATACAGCGCGAGGATCCGTTTGATCGCCGGATGGCGGAAATTGAAGTTCGGCCGAGGCATGACATCCCGGAGTCCGGGCGCCTGAATGAGAATCATCAGAATCGCGCCCAGGACGATCCCGACGACGATCGCCCGGATCCCGAATTCGGTCCGTCCGAGCATCAACGCCACGGCAACGATCGCCGCGTTGCGCGCGGCGAGTGACAACGCCGGACGGGTGAACCGCTGCATTGCGTACAGCGTCGACATCAGGATCGTGGAGATTGCCAGGAGCAGTACCGCCGGGAGGATCATGCGAACGAGATCGATGGTCAGCTCGACCGTTTCCGGGTCGCGCGCTTCTTCGCCGCCACCGAGCGCGGTCATCACGGTGACGACCTGAGGTGCGAAGACCTCCATCAGAACGACAACGCTGCCGATGACAAGCAACGCCAGCACAAGCAACGCCCCGACGATGCGTCGCAACTCGTGTTTCAGTTCGGGCGTAGCGTAGGAGCTCAGCACCGGCACCAGCGCGGCCTGCATCATGCCGCTGATCACGAGGTCGAACAGCATCGTGTGGATGTTGTCGGCGATCGTGAACGCCGCGACAGTGTCACCGGTACCGAAGAGCCATGACGTGATCTGTTCCCGGACGAGGCCGAGCACCCGGCTCAGGATGGTGCCGGCCATGATGATCGCGGCGCCGCGGGCGATGATCGACCGTTCGGAAGGCGCCTGCGGATCCGGAGCCGGGGCACTCACGGGGTATCGTGCCCGTGCTGGCGCCAGCGCTCGATGATGCGCTGCTCGATGTCACTCGTAGAATTACCGGGTGCGAGCGGCAGAATCCTGACGTCGCCACCGTATCGTCGTACCGCCTCCGCCTCGGGCAGCGGGGTCGCACCCTCTTGAGGATCGAGAGAGTAATCGCCGCCTTTGACATAAATCTCAGGCTCGAGCCGTTCCAAGACGGCGTGGGCGGTCGGCTCATGGAAGATCGAGGCGAAGTCCACGCACTCAAGTCCGGCCACCAGTTCGGCGCGTTCGCCTTCGGGGATGATCGGTCTGCGCAGGCCTTTGCGTGCCGTCGTGTTCGCGTCGTCGTTCACCCCGACGATCAGCACGTCTCCGAGTTGCCGGGCAGCACGAAGATAGCGCAGATGCCCCACATGAAGGAGGTCGAAGTGCCCGTTCGTGAACACGATCCGCTTGCCGTCTCTGCGCAGGCGAGTGGCGAGTTCCGCAAGCTGTTCGATGGGAATGACCTGCCCCATGCCTTCCCCCAGTCCTCCAGCGGCCGCGGCACAACCGGGCAGCGTGGCAGAATCCTAGCACGCCACCACGGTTCCGATGGACGGTGAATCGTTCCGCGTGGGGAACATTCGGGTGGGCTCAGGCATTTGATAACCGTGGGGATCGGCGTGTTCGGTTTCTGAACCATGACCGGGAGACGGTGTCGCAGGACGTATCATGCTCTCGTTTACGTTGAGACGAATGTTCCGCGGAATATTGACGCTCTGGATGGTCGTCACGCTGGTTTTCATCGGTCTGCGCCTGTCCGGTGATCCTGTCGTCCTCATGCTCGGAGATGAGGCCTCCCCGGACGCGGTGGAAGCGCTGCGAGAGAAGTTCGGGCTCAATGAGTCCCTTCCAGTGCAGTATGTCAGCTATCTGCAGACGGTTGCCAGCGGCGATTTCGGCAATTCACTGCGCGAACGTCGACCGGCAACGGAGATCGTCCTGGAACGCATCCCGGCGACGATCGAGCTCTCCGCAGCGGCGCTCTCGCTTGCCGTCGTCATCGGTGTCCCGGCCGGTATCTACGCCGCGCTGCGCCGGAACACGCTGGTTGACCGTGGGTTGATGGCGTTCGCGTTTTTCGGTCAGTCCGCGCCGGGATTTTTCGTCGGGATCATCCTGATTCTTGTCTTCAGCATGACGTTTCAGGTGCTTCCGAGTTCGGGACGCGGCACCTGGCAGCACCTGCTCATGCCGGCGCTGACGCTGAGCACTTTCGGGGTCGCGAGCATCGCCCGACTTACCCGATCCGCCACGCTTGAGGTGCTCGGAAACGAATACGTGAGGACCGCCCGGGCGAAAGGGCTGCGGGAGTTCTCGGTTCAGACGAGACACGTGATGCGAAACGCCGCGATTCCGGTGGTTACCGTACTCGGTCTCCAGGTCGGGCTAGCGATTTCCGGAGCGATCGTTGTCGAGCACGTTTTCGCCTGGCCTGGCATGGGGAGACTTGTCATAAACTCGGTGATGAACCGTGACTACCCGGTGATTCAACTTGCGGTAATGGTCATCGCGACCTCGGTCGTCCTTGTGAACTTCGCGGTCGATGTCATCTACGGACTGCTCGACCCGAGGATTCGATACGAATAGCCCGCCGCGTCAGAACGTCCTGATCTGGAGCAGGCAATAACGTGGTACGGACCGCAGCGAGCGCGCAAAACCCGAGCACCAGGGGCACGCCGAGTCCGTTCGTCCGACCGGCCGGCACGAACTCTCGAGCCCGATGGCCTGCAATGCCTTGGTTGATCCGGGCCTGCGTTGCGGTCATGGCGATATTCGTCCTTATCGGAGCATTGGCTCCGGTTCTCGCCCCGCATGATCCCGTCAGTCAGACACTCGTGGACCGACTTTCCCCGCCAGCCGTCTTCTCGGCTGGGACCGCGACCAATCCGCTCGGGACGGACCACCTCGGCAGGGATGTCCTGTCCCGGGTGATC
>SKKR01000157.1 GCA_007123655.1 Thermomicrobiaceae bacterium | reverse complement strand
GGGAGATGCCGGCGCGCTCCCGTTCGCGACAGATTCCTTCGACATTCTCTGTTGTTTCCAGGTGCTCGAGCATCTTGAAGACGCGACCAGCTTCCTGTTCGAGTCCCGGCGCGTGCTTCGACCGGACGGTCATCTGCTCCTGACGACCCCGAACAGGCTGGCGGCAGGCACCGGCCCCAACCCACACCATGTGCTGGAATACAGCCGGAACGAGCTTCAGGAACTGCTCGAAGACGTGTACGCGGACGTAACGGTCCGCGGGGTGTTCGGCTCCGAACGTGTCATGCGGTACCGGGCCAGAAACCGGAAGCTTGTCCAGCGGCTGCTCTGGCTCGATGTTTTCGGACTTCGCTACCGCCTGCCCGACCGCGTTCGCGAGCCGATCCACGCGGCGCTGACGAGGTTGACGCGGCGGGCAACGGGTCGGAGCAGCCCGGACAACGTCTTCGAGTTCACCACCGCCGATTACCCGATCGGTGATGAGGATGTTGATCGAGCGATAGACCTGCTGGCGATCGCGACAGGCACGCATTCAACGCAGGCTTCACCGTAGCGGCCTGTCGAGGTGTCCGATACGATAGCTGGACGGCGCGCGCAAATGGACTGCCTTCACCACTGAAACGGGGATACCAGATGGCGTATGGGGTTGATCGAGTGTTGCTGAACGGTCAGGTGCTCACGGTCGACCGGGCGTTTGCCGTGGCGGAGGCCGTGGCGATCAACCAGGGGGTCGTTGTCGCGACCGGAACCACCGAGCAGATTCGCGAGCTTTCCGGCGCCCGCACGGTTGTCGAGGACCTCGGTGGCGCAACCGTGATGCCGGGCGTTATCGACGCCCACAACCATCTGCTCTCGACCAGCATCGGTCTCAGTCAGATCCAACTCTACGACTGTCGCTCGATTCAGGAAGTGCTGAGCCGGGTCGCCGACGCGACGTCGAAGGCGCAACCCGGCGAGTGGATCGTTGGCAAAGGGTGGGACGAAGCGTTGCTCGCCGAGGGGCGGCACCCCACACGCTGGGAGCTCGACGCTGTTGCGCCGGACAACCCGGTGGTCATGCATCGTGTCTGGAACAAGCTCGTTGCGAACAGCGCCGCCCTTGCTGCGGCTGGTATCACGCGGGACACTCCGGACCCGCCGGCCGGGATGATGTATGCAGGTGGGTTCGATCGCGATCCGGATACCGGCGAACCGAACGGCCTTTTCAGGGATCGCGCGAAACAGATGGTGCTCCGCGCGATGCCCGGAATCTCGCACGAGCAGATGGTGGAGGCGCTGAAACTCGGTTCCAGCGCGTACAACGCGGTCGGGATCACCGGAATTGCCGATCCCGGTCTCTTTCGCGCCGAGCTTCGCGCCTACCAGAAAGCGTGGGTGACCGGAGCATTGACTGTGCGCTCCGATCTGCTGCTCGGGGCATTCGGGTTTGCGCCGGTCGAGATCGCGGCCGAGTTACAGGAATGGATCGAAGGGTACGGGGTCCACGGCGGGTTCGGGAACGATATGGTTCGCCTGGAAGGGATCAAGTTCCTGCTTGACGGCGGTGTCGGGGACCGCACCGGCCGGTTCGATGAACCCTATCTGGACGATCGGGACAATTACGGTGAGTGGGTCATCGACCCGGACGAGTTCCCCCACATGGTTCGCTGGGCACACGAGCTCGGCTGGTCGATCGATACACATACCTGCGGGACGGCTGCCCAGGATCTCGCCGTTCGAGCGATGGTCGCCGCCCAGCGTGCCATCCCGAATCTGCGTCTTCGGCACCGGGTGCATCACGCATATTTCCCGAGCAGTGACGTGATCCCGCTCATGGCCGAGCACAAGATCACCGCGCTGGTGAGCACGCCGTTCATCACCAATCTGGGTGACAGCTACGTGCTCTCCGTCGGTCAAGAGCGCGCAGCAAAGACAATCCCGATGGCGAGCTATCTCAATGCCGGCGTCCCGCTGGCCAGCAGTTCCGACTCGCCGATAACAGACTTTAACCCGTTCGTCGGGATGTACGCGGCGGTTGTCCGGAAGACCATCCAGGGCAGGCAGTTCGATGAATCCGAACGGATCAGCCGGGAAGACGCCATCCGTAGCTACACGATCGCCGGCGCCTGGACCACCGGGCTGGAAGATCGGAAAGGCTCACTTGAACCCGGCAAGCTTGCCGATCTGATCGTGCTGGACAGGGACCCGCTGACCTGTGGGGATGAGGACTTGCGGGATACGGTGGTAGAGCGCACCATGCTCGGAGGCGAGTGGGTCCACGAACGTTAGCACTACTCGAGGCAGGAGACGACCTGATGCGCAACGTGCTCAAGAAGCTGATTCAACTCATCTTTGCGTTTCTCTTTGCGTACGCGCTGCTCGAACAATGGTCGCGCGAACCGAAAGACCGGACCTGGTGCGGAACAGCGTTCGGCGTCCCGTACGATTTCCGCCCTCCCACCCCGGAGCGGGTCATCCAGCGCTGGTGGAACCCGGATGACGAGCGCCTTCTCACGCCTCACGTCTTCGGCGTCGGATGGTCCGTCAATCTCTACCAGGTACAGCGGCAAGCGAAACTGCTGATTGCCTGATTACCTTGGAACCGGTCAGATAGCGCCGGCAGTTTCGGCAGGATGCCTTTGGACAGTGCAGTCGCTATCTGATGCCCTCAGCCAGACCGGCCGCCAGCGCGGCATACCCGTTCGCGGCGCGAACCAGTTGCTCCACGGGCAGGCATTCGTCGACACGGTGCGCCTGTTCCTCACTCCCCGGCCCGAACCCGATTGTCGGGATGCCCCGACGGCCCGCGGATTCGCTCCCGTTGGTGCAGAACGAGTAGGTACGGGTGACAGTCTGCAGTCCCGCCTGGCTCAGCGCGGCGAGGCCGGCTTCGACCGCCGGATGGTCAGACGCGAACAGCCACGCCGGGGAGAATTTCGGTGCGACGAGCGGTGTCCCGGGGTACGTGGTGACGTCCGTACTGGGGATCGAAATCCGGACATCGAGCGACGAGATTTCAGCGCGAACCTCGTTCAGTGCGGGTTCCAGTGATGCGAGCAGCGATTCCTCGGTTTCCTCAACAAGCAACCGGCGATCAAAGGTCGCCGCGCAATGCTCCGGGATGACCGAGAGCCCGGGGTAGGGGTTCGATTTCACGTCGGTCACTTCCATGACGCCGTGACCGAGGACCGGGTGGTACGGCTGCTCGATGCGGGAGAGCCGTTCGATGACTGTCGCCATTTGCTTCACCGCATTCACTCCCAGATGCGGGGTTGAGGAATGGGCCGCGGTTCCGAAGGTCTCGACGAGCAACTCGCCCCGGCCGCGCTGACCGATTGCCAGTTCACACTCGGTGGACTCGCCAATCACGACGATATCCGCCGGGTATCGATCGAGAACCCTTCCGAGCGCCACGCCCTCCACCGCCTCCTCACACACCGAGCATGAGAGCACCACGTCCGCGGTGAGTGACGACCGGGGCACCGCGGCGATCCCCAGAATCATCGCCGCGATGGCGCCTTTCATGTCCGCGACCCCGCGACCCATCAGGAGTTCCTGGTTCAGGACCGTCTGATACGGGTCGTTGCTCCAGAAGTCATGGTTGCCGGGGCTGACGGTATCCATGTGGCCGTCGAACAGGATCGTCCCGCGGGACCGCCCTGCTCGGCGAATCGCGATCACGTTTCCGAAGGAATCGACCGATACGTCATCGAAATCATGTTTCGTCAACTCATTCCTGATGACGCCGGCGACTCCGTCTTCATGCCCGGGAAGGCTCGGTTGGGCGACGAGCGCCGAGCACAGGTTGATCAGCTGTTGTTCGTCAACGGCGTATGTCGCGGTCATCGTGTGCAAACCCTTCCTCCGGGGGCAAGTCCCGGCTGTGGCCGGACGCGGCGATATATGAACGTTCTGGGACATCTATTTGCCGCGGATAATACGCGGGACGACCCGTGATCACAACCGGTTTCGCTTGAAGGTCCGTGTTCTAGCGGCATTGGTGCGAAGACGGTAAAGTTGCGCTGCGCAGTAGACTGCGATTACCCGGCGGTGCAACGCGTTCGGACGGTTTGCGACGCGACCAGGGAAAACGGCCTTCAGATGCGGGGGACATCTGTTCACGCACCCGAGGATGTCGCGCTTGACGTGCGGTGAGGGCGCACCGTGTCCCGCGGAGCCAAGGATAAGACCGGTCCAGGCATGCGAACTGAAACTCCCGCCGTGAAATCCCTGGTGATGAGGCGAGGCGCCGGTCGGACGTCGCCGGCCGCGCGGTCAGGGTCTCGGCGAACGGCCGGCACAGTATGAAGCGTGTCATTATTATCGCGCTAATCGTCGGTGCGGCGATCTTCTTCTATGCGGTCGCTGACCTCGAGTCGATGAGTAGTGCGATCCTCAGCATGTCCGCTGAGGCGGTGTTCATCCTCGTTCTGCTGCTGCTCGCAAACGAAATCGTCAAGGGCCTCCGCTGGGCCTTTTTTCTCCGGTCCAGTGGCTTGGACATCAGTACGTTCGATGCGCTCACCTCCTATCTCGCCGCTCAGGCGGCCACCGCGCTCCCTGGCGGTTCCCTGCTCGGTGCGCGGCTCGCCCAGGAACACGGCAATGTCAAGATGCGGCAGGCCACCGCGAGCCTGGTCGGTCAGACGTTCGCCGACGCGTTTGCGCTCTCCATCATGGCAACGATCGCGATCGTCGCGACAACCCAGCGAAGCATCCAGATCGTCATTCCCGTGCTTACGGTTGCCGGCGCCATATTCGCGACTCAGGTCATCCGCAACCGGCGGCTGGGCGATCGCGTCATGGGGTACCTGGCTCGCTACCGTCTCACCCGCCGGATCGTGCCCCAGAGCGACGACTTTCGGACGTTCATGGCCGGGCTGATGCGGGTGACCACGCTTGCTGGTGGGACGGTCTACAGTCTCGGAGCCACGATCCTCTCGACGGCGATTCTCCTGGTGCTGGCGCTCTCGCTTACCGATCGCGGGTTGCATCCGTTCGAGGCACTGTATGCGCATTCGTTCAGCACCGTGGCCCGTGTTCTTGTGCCTGTGCCCGGCGGGTACGGGGTGAGCGACGGGAGCCTGACCGGACTGTTGAACTACCTCGGTATCGGTCTGGCGCGTGCCACATTCGTCGCGCTGGCCTATCGCACGGTTATAATGGTCTTCCGCACGATCTTCGGAGCGCTGGTCCTGGTTGCCCGGTATCCGCACTTGCTGGTTGGACAATTGCGAGTGCCTCAGGAGCAACCCGCCGCGATCACGACCACGCTCCGTGATGCGGCGGTGTTCCCGGTCCGGCGTCCGGTTGCCAGCCGTGAGCCAGCCGCCGCGCAAAGTGCGACCGGAGGGGATGAACAGCGATCTCGGGCTGAGCGGCAGTCCGCCGATAATCAGTCGGTCGCCGACGCTTCGGAGGACGACGAGGCTGACTCTGACGAACGTGAACGCCCGGCGAGTGACGGCGAGCGCGATTCAGGCTAATGGCCAGGCACCGACATACAACGTTCGAGAAAGTCAGGTGGGAAGATCCGATGATCAAACGAAGCTACTTTAACGATGGGAAAACCTGCCGTGTTACCTTCAGGTATCGTCCCAATGAGGATGTCAACACCGTTCATCTGGTGACTGATCTGGACGGCTGGGATACGTCCGCTCGTCCGATGGTCCGCCGCAAGGATGGATATTTTTCGACGTCGTTGACGCTTTCGCAGGGCGGGCGTGTTCAGTTCCGCTATGTCGTCAACGGACAGCGCTGGGTGAATGACGATCACGCCGACGAGCACGTCCAGAACGAGTACGGGGAAAGCAACTCGGTCGTAAACGTCTGAATCGGAGAGACGCTCCGTCATACCTTGCAGCGGGCGTCCCGAGCAGACGTTGACGCAGTCAATCGTTCCGGGAGCTACCAATGTCCCGGGAGTCAGTCAGTGAAACACGTGGTCCTGGCGATCAGCAGCGTCTGACCGAGCTGTTGATGGCGATCTCCGTTGCAACCGACCTTGGCACCGGG
>SKKR01000283.1 GCA_007123655.1 Thermomicrobiaceae bacterium | reverse complement strand
CGGCAACAAGAAGGGTCTCGGTCGGGTTGATCCGAGCCGTGAGGTCCTGCAGCTCGGTCATCATGCGTTCGTCGATCTGCAGCCGCCCCGCGGTATCGACGAGAACCACGTTGCAGGAGCGGTCTTTCGCCGCGTTTATGCCGTTCCAGGCGATCTTGACCGGATCCGCCTCGTCTTGCTCCGAGTAGACCGGCATATCGATCTGGCGGCCGAGCGTGTGCAACTGGTCGATCGCCGCAGGGCGGTAAACGTCCGCCGCGACGAGCATCGGGCTCTGGCCCTCTTCGCGCAGGTGCCTGGCGAGCTTGGCGATATGCGTCGTCTTGCCTGAACCCTGCAGTCCGACCAGCATGATCACGGTCGGTGGCTGGCTGGCCGTCTCCAGCGGCACCCGTTCCGAACCAAGGATCCCGATCAGTTCCTCGTTGACGATCGAGATGACCTGCTGGGCCGGTGTGACCGCTCGGAGGACTTCCTCGCCAACAGCGCGTTCCCGAACCGAGGTGACGAAATCCCGCACGACCTTGAAGTTGACGTCAGCTTCCAGGAGCGCCCGGCGCACCTCGCGCATCGCCTCGTCGACGTCCTGCTCGGTAAGGCGGCCTTTGCGGCCCATGTTCTCGAAAATACCGTACAAGCGATCGCTGAGTGTCTCGAACATGCGTCAGGCCTCCTGCTCGTCCTCGTCGCCGAAGAAGAGCCCGTCGACGTAGGTCTCGGGCGTGAACTCGGCCAGGTCGTCGAACTTCTCGCCAGTCCCGATGTAGCTGATCGGTGTGCCCAGTTCCCGTGCAATGGCGAATGCGATACCGCCTTTGGCCGTCCCATCCAGCTTGGCGATGGCGATGTCGGTGATCTCCACCGCCTCGCTGAAGTGGCGCGCCTGCGACAGTCCGTTCTGGCCGGTCGTGGCATCGATGACCAGGAGCACTTCCTGCGGCGCGGCCTCGACGTGGCGCTGCATTACGCGACGGATCTTCTTCAACTCTTCCATCAGATTATGCTTCGTATGCAGGCGACCGGCGGTGTCGACAAGGAGGATGTCAATATTGCGGTTGTGCGCCGCCTGCATGCCATCGAACACCACCGCGCCGGGATCGGACCCTGGTTGGTGCGCAATCACGGGAACATCCAGGCGCTCGCCCCAGACACTCAACTGGTCGATCGCGGCGGCCCGGAACGTATCACCGGCAACCACCATGACGCAGCGCCCCTGTTTCTGGTGGTGCCGCGCCAGCTTGGCGATGGTGGTGGTCTTGCCAGTCCCGTTCACCCCGACGACCAGCGTCACGAACGGCACCCCGCGCTGGTACACCTTTATCTTCCGGTTCTTCGTTGCGTTGTGGAGCAGAGCGATCATCTCGGTCCGAAGCGCCTCCCGGGCGTCGGCGGGCTGCCTGATGTCCTCGTTTCGAATCCGTTCCCGGAGGTTCTCGAGCAACTCGACTGTTGTTTCGACCCCCAGATCAGCCTGAATCAGGAGTGCTTCCAGATCCTCATACAGGTCTTCGGTGATCTCGGTCCCTTCGAACAGGGCAACAATGTCCTGAAAGATGCCGCGCCGGGCCTTTTTGAGTCCTGCTTCGATCTGCGGGTCCGGCTCCGCTTGCCGGCGAAATAGCTTGCTGAATATCACGTTCGAATTCCCAACGAATGAGCAAATTTGAAGTAAACGCCGCGCCGTGTCTGACAACGGCGGCGGCGCTTCACAAGTATACATCACGCCCCTGCATTGGCCCGTGAGTTCAGGCAGCGCGGGCGCCTGTTGACAGCAGCGCGAGTTCTGTCGATAGTCCCCAGTGTCGATATTGCCCCACCTGGAGTTGAGATGACTAGCGAAACCCGCGACTCCTATCATCTGACGATCAAGGAACTTCCCGCGGACGAGCGCCCGCGGGAGAAGTTACGCCTTCGCGGCGAGACATCGCTCAGCACCGCTGAACTCCTGGCGATTCTGCTGAGCACCGGAGTCAAAGGCGAAACCGTGATCGAGGTCGCCCAGCGTCTGCTCGTAGAACGTGACGGGCTGCCCGGGCTTGTCCGAACGGACTATGACGAACTGCGCCGAACGCACGGACTGGGCGAGGCAAAGGCCGCCAAGCTGAAAGCGACACTTGAACTGGCGAGACGGTTGAGCGCGGTCCAGCCGGAGGATCGCCCGCGGATCTCCTCTCCGGAGGATGTCTATCTGCTGCTTGGGAGCGAAATGTCAATTCTCGATCAGGAACAGCTCCGCGTTCTTCTGCTCGACACGAAAAACCGCGTGACCAGGACCGTGACCGTTTATCAGGGGAGTGTCAATTCCGCGCAGGTGAGAGTCGCGGAACTCTTCCGGGACGCCGTCCGGCTGAACGCACCGGCAGTGATTCTTGTTCATAACCACCCGTCAGGTGACCCCGAGCCGTCCCAGGCGGATGCACAGATCACTCGAGAGGCGGAAAACGCCGGCGAACTGCTCGGGATCGAGGTCGTCGATCATGTGGTCATCGGAAGCGGCCGGTTTTCGTCGCTGCGGCGCGCGGGCATGGGCTTCTCACGGTGATCAGGTGAGTGGTTTTGCCAGGATTTGCGCTGGTCTCATGTTGATTCAGTCCGTTCTTGCTATTGACGGTTCGGAAGACGGGTTCATATACTGACACACAGGCAAAGGTAGTGTTTCACGCGCCGACACGTTGGTCTGTGCTGGTTTCGCACAGTCAGAAGTGGCCAGTTTGCCGGGGGCGGAGACCTGCCAGAGTCCGGGGTAACGTGAGTGATAGGGAAGGGGAATGCGATGACGGGGGAACAACCGGGAAGCGGCGGGCCGCCACCCGCTGGCGGACCACCGCCCGAAAGTGGTGGGCCACCACCTGGAGGAGATCTGGCATCTGTACGGCCTTCGGCTGATAACGACAAGCTCGTCGGAGCACTTTGTTACATCTTCTGGTTTCTGGTGCCGATCATCATCCTTGTGACGGATATGAAGAACAGCCGGTTTGCCAAGGCGCACGCCTACCAGGGGCTGGTGTTCGGCGCCGCCGGTGTCGCGTTTATTATCCTGTACGGGATTTGCAGCACGATACTTGTCGCGGTGACCGTTGGCGTCCTCTGGTGCGTGCTGTGGGTCGGCTATCTCTTGCCGTTCGCACTCGGCATCTACTTCGCCTATCTGGTGTACTCCAAGGAGCAAGTGGTGCTCCCCCAGCTAACGGATATCACGAAGCAGCTCTTCAAGGACATTTAGATCGAGCGTCTCGAACGTCTCCCGGATTCACTTGCGCTTGACCGGGTCGCGTTGGACGGACGAGTAGCCAGCGTTCCGCGGCGGGTCAACCCGCCGCGGGCCGGTTTAACGGGTTGTTTCGCTAACCTCTGATCGCCTTCCGGCAGTCACGGTCCGGAGTGTCACAGATGTCTGGGATGGGTGCCACAATAGAAACCGGAATGGCGGTGGTTCGCCATTCCGGTTTCCCTTCCCCTGACGCGGATGCTGATGTTCTTGCTTATGGGTCCGGCTCCAGCCACCCACGGTCGATCAGGATCTCCCTAGCCAGGTGACCCAGAAGGATCTCGTACTCGGTGCCTTCGAACTCCGGGTGCCACTCCATGCGGTTTCGCTCGAAGTACTGGACCAGATACTCTTTGCCGTCCGTCTTGCTGACCTCGGTGATGCGTTCGCTGATCGGGAACCCGAACACCGGGAGGCCGCCGTTGTTCCACCAGTACGTCCGGAACCCGCCGCGGAGCGTGTGGCCGGTCTCGACGAAGTAATCGACATCGTCGGTGTCCGGAGGCGCTTCCACTGGTTGAAACTCCGGCTCGGTCGCGCGGTGCTTCGTTGTTTCCCGGCCAAGCAGTCCCAGCAAGACCTCATACTGGGTTCCGGCGTGCTCCGGGTGATGTTCGAAGCGGGCGCGCTCGAAGTACTGGGTCAGATAGGTCTCACCGTCGGTCTCTGATAGTTCCATGATCGCCTCGGTCAACGGATAGCCGAACCGGCGCAATCCCCCATTGGCTTCCCAGTAGCGATAGAAGATGTCTGGAACGTTGTGACTGGTCACCTCGAAATAGTGCATGGACGGGTCACTATCGGGACCGGTGGGCCGGGTTGGCGGCGGAAGGGTCACGATGCGCTCCGGAAACGCCTTCTGCTGCTCGTAGCGGACCAGTTCCTGTACAAGAGAGGCCGAAAGCTCCCACTCTCGAGGAGTGTCCAGGCGGATGAACCCGGTTACGGTTGTCGATTCTCCGGGACCGAGCGGACCGCCAATCCCCCAGCGCCACGGGTTCGGGATGTCAGCGTTCCCTTCGAAATCGATCCCGACGCGGTAGCGCCCTTCGATTCGATTCACGTCCGCGCTGAGGAAGTCCTCATGCTCTTTGTACACGTGGCGCGGATCAGGACCCTGCGTCTGCATGGTGCTGTCGCTGGTGTTGCGGATACTGATGTCCACGCGCATCGTCGAGCCGGCGTAGAACTCTTTGGGTGTAATCGTCACCCCGGTGATTTCCCCGGATGTCGGTGGAAGATCCGGCGTGATGTACTCCGGCGGCGGGGTCCCTGGTGTGTAGTTCGTCGCTGCCCGTTCACGAATCTGCCAGACGCGGGTATAGAGTCCATCACCAGGGCATTCGGTGTTGAACAGATCCCGGTGCGAGCAGACGTTCGGGAGGTTTTCCTGATCCCGGAAGGGGCCCCAGGCGACAGGGTCCAGATGCGGGGCAAGCTCGTTGATCACGTTGGCGACAGCGTTGATCACCGGGTCGCCTGATCTTGTGTGCTCGAAGTTCCCCACGACGGCGACACCGATCGTGCCGCTGTTGTAACCGAACGTGTGTGCGCCGGTAACACCGGGTCCACCGTGCCGCCCCTCGTAGACGTTTCCGTTGTTGTCCACGAGGTAGTTGTATCCGATATCGCCCCAGCCGAGCGTTACGGCATGGTAGTAGTAGATCGCACGAATGACCGCGGCCGGATCCCCGCCACCGTCTCCGGTGGCAGTGTGGTGAACGATGACCCGCTCGGTCTCCTCGTAAGCGGGTTTCCACTTCTCAGAGCCATTGCTGAATCGCAGGTCCTCGTTGGCGCCCCAGCCGGCCCGGGAGATGATCCACCCGTCGATGGTGTTCCCGCCGACGTTCATGAATTGCGCCGGTGTGCTGGTGTCAACGCAGCCCAGTTCCACTTCCTCAATCACCGGATAGGCGCCCCCATCTGACGGGATCAGCCGTACCCGGTACTGGGCGAAGTTGCTGGGGGAGGTCAGATACGGCGCGGCCCAGGTGCGGCCGCTGTTGGACTGCTGGGCGTGCGGGTCAATGTGCAAGTGTTGCCATTCGCCCCAGGTTTCGCCGTCCATGCTGGTACGGACCTCGAGCCCGAGACCGCTTCCCGGCGGAACCGAGGCATTCCAGCCGACCTCGACACTGTTGAAGGTCTGTTCGGCGTGAAAGACGGAGGACTGATAAACGCCTGACTCGGGGAAAACGTCGCGCTCGACCCAGCGCATGCGGGTCATCTCGGCGCGACCGCCCGGGGTCTGGCGAAGATCAACGACACTGGCGAGGAGGAGCCCTCCGGCAACTTTGAGCAGCGTTCTGCGGTTCAGGCGTTCGGAAAACAGATTTCGCATTGGTCTGGTTGTCCCCGGGTTCCAGTCTCGTCCGATCGATCGCTAATACAGGAAAGATATAGCCGAACGTAGCTGTACAGACAACCTGTACGGACATCCCAAGCGTACCATACCGTGGCAGGACCGGTCATAGTGCATGCTATCCTTCGGACGTGCAATCATGGTGTCGGCTGTTTCGGCTTCTCGAAGTTCTCCGGAGACCCAATAGAGATGGACGGATCGACAGAAACCTGGAAATCCGATCGCCGCCTCTGGGCGCTTGGCGGGATCATCGCCGTCTCGGTTACCGCGTTCCTCCTTGCGCCGTGGTCGCTGCAGGAAAAATCGCTCGCGGCGCTGCACGGGCTCTGTGCCCAGCAACCCGGTCACTCGTTCTGGTTCGGTGAAGCTCG
>SKKR01000246.1 GCA_007123655.1 Thermomicrobiaceae bacterium | reverse complement strand
TTGGAATGCCGCCGGTCGTGACGAGCCGAATGGTGATCATTCCCTGGTCGATCGAATCGACCCTGGCGTCGATCACGTCGTCGCGATGCTGCAGTTTCTCCCGGAATTGCGCCACCCGATCAAACCGCACATTCCCCTGAAGCGTGATCTTCCAGCGAGATACCTCCAGATCGTCGATGCGCCATGCAGGGTCTGATTCGGTCGGCGACTCGTCGATCGGTGAACTGGAGAGTTTGGCAAGAAAGTCGTTCAACTGATCGTACTCCTGCTGAACCCGTTCGTCATTCTGGAGCACGTGCTCGAACGTAACCTCGTAATGTTGTCCCGCAGTCATTTCCTGAACAACCATGTCAACACTCCCTTTCATTCGTCCGCGTCTATGTGTACGTACACTCTATCACGCTGTGCCTGAATGTCAAGGCCAGTGCCGTGTCCGTACGATGATCGAACCGGAGGGCCGGCAGTTTCAGTGCTTCGAAAGGGCGTGCGCGCATTGTCGGGGTGCCCGGGCTGACGTAGAATGCGGCCAGAAGCTGCGGTGGCATACGTCCGACAGTCTCACCTGCCCGCGTACACCGTGTTGGTGCAAAGGGGAATAACGTTATGTCCTATGCGTCACAGATGGACGAACCTGTTGACATTACCGGCGTTGCGGTCGGTGCACCGCCACTGGAAGACGAGCACCTTTCCAATCTTGAGGCAATCCAGAGGCGTGTACTCTGGTTGAGCGCACTCAGCATCCACCACGCCAACAACGTCCGTCCGAACCCGGACGGAATCAAAGTCGGCGGGCACCAGGCGTCCTGTGCCTCCGCGGTCACGATCATGACCGCGCTCTATTTCCACGCCTTGCAGCGGGGGGATCGGATTTCGATCAAGCCGCACGCGTCTCCGGTTCTGCACGCCATCCAGTACCTGCTCGGGAATCTCGATCGAGAGTATCTGACCACCCTGCGTGGCTACAAGGGGCTCCAGGCCTATCCCAGCCGGACGAAGGATCCCTTTCCGGTCGACTTCTCCACGGGATCCGTGGGGCACGGCGCGGTGGCCCCTGCATTCGCCGCGCTCGGGCATTCCTACGCGCGCACACACTTTGAAGACGTGACCTCCCGTCGGTTCATTTCATTCATCGGAGATGCCGAACTCGATGAGGGCAACATCTGGGAGGCGGTAATCGAAGAGGCGCTGGCTCCCGCCGGCAACGTCCTCTGGATCGTTGATCTGAACCGGCAGAGCCTGGACCGGGTAATTCCCGGAATCCGCGCCGGCGAGATGAAAGGGCATTTCGCCGAGTCGGGCTGGCGGGTGCTCGAGGCCAAGTACGGGCGCTCGCTCCGGGAGGTGTTTGCCCGGCCAGGTGGTCCATCCCTTCGCCGGGCGATCGATGCCATGGAGAACGAAGAGTATCAGACACTGATCCGACTCCCGGGCAAGAAACTGCGGCCCCGGCTGATCAATTTCCGCGGCGTTCACAATCCGGGCATCGAGTCGGCCATTCGTGACGTGCCGGACGACGAACTCCCGGGTCTTCTCGCCAACCTGGGCGGGCACGACATGCAGGACCTGATCGATATCTTCAAGGAGGGCCTGCGGCCGTCGGATCAGCCGACCGTCATCTTCTGCTACACGATCAAGGGCTGGAATATGCCCTTTTACGGCGACGCGCTCAACCACTCAGCCATCATGAAAGATGACCAGATCGAAGAGCTTCGCGAGCAGCTCGGGATCGAGGAGGAGTCGTCCTGGGAACGGTTCCCGGAGGGCTCGTCCGAAGATCAGCTCTGTCAGGAAGCACGGGAGCGGCTCTTCGGGGATCCTGAGGAACGGACACCGGCGGTTTCTGCCGAGCAGGTGCCCGTGCACGTCGGCCACTCCCGGTTGAAACAGGCCTCGACCCAGGAGTCGTTCGGCCGCCTGCTGACGCAGCTTGCCGACCTGGAGAACGTCGGCAAACGCATCGTCACGGTGTCGCCGGATGTTTCCATTTCGACCAATCTGGGTGGCTGGATCAACAAGACCGGGGTGTTCGCGCTCAGTGAGGCGCCGAGCTACGATGAAGACGATGATGGCGCCCCGAAACTGCTTCGCTGGGAGCCGAAGCCGGCCGGTCAGCACATCGAACTCGGCATCTCGGAGATGAACCTGTTCTCGCTGCTCGGAATGCTGGGGCTCTCGCACGAACTGAACGGACAACTGCTCTTCCCCATCGGAACCGTCTACGATCCATTTGTGCTGCGCGGGATGGACGCCCTGGTCTACAGCGTCTACTCGGACACGAAGATGATATTCGCCGGTACGCCATCGGGTATTACCCTGGCGCCGGAAGGTGGCGCGCACCAGTCTACGATAACGCCGTCGATCGGCATCGAACTGCCCGGCTTGCGTTCCTATGAGCCGTGCTTCGCCCAGGAGATGGAATGGGCCCTGCTGGAAGGTATGCGTCAGTGTTGCGACCGGGAGAGCGGCGAGTCCACCTACCTGCGGCTTTCCACGCGGACGATCGATCAGACCCTGCTCTCCGCGCCGCTGGACCGGTTCGGCCAGGACGAACTGAGACGACAGGTGCTGGCAGGCGGGTATCGGATTGTTGACAGCAGGCTGGACGCCCCAGATACCGACCCTCGAGACACCGTGCAGATCGTGGCGACGGGCGTCATGGTTCCGGAGGCGATCGAAGCGGCCGCCATTCTGCATCGCGAAGGTATCGCCGCGAATGTGCTCAATCTGACGTCCGCCCAGCAGATATTCAAACAGTGGCGCGAGTGGCAGCGCTGGGATGCCGGGGTCATCGATGGCCCGGAGCCGGACATGCACCTGAACACGCTTATCCCCGGCGATGAGCGTCATGCCCCGATCGTGACCGTCCTGGACGGCGCATCGCATACGCTCGCCTGGCTTGGCAGCGTGTATGGTGCGCCGGTGACCGCGCTTGGCGTGGATGCGTTCGGCCAGTCAGGCACGCTTGGCGAGCTATATCACCACTACGAGATCGACCCGGAGCACATATCGATCGCGGCCTTTGCCGCGCTTGACCGGCGCGACGGAGTCTAGGACAGGGAGGGGCCTTTGGCCGAAGAGCAACCACGCTATGCCGCTCGTTCAGCGAGTAGCGGCGTCTTTCAACGCAGCCTGAATCAGGTGCGGAACCACCACTTCATCCTGGACAGTCCTGGAGTCGGTGAAGAAGTGACGACTGGCGAGGCGTTCGTTGTCGGGATCTCGTCGTGCGGCGTAACGCTCATCGAGGGAGCGGCCCGGGACGAAGGGATCGATCTGAACCGCATCGAGGTCGAAATCGGAGCGTTCCGGAGTGACGACGCGCCGACACCGGATCTCGAGCGTATCGATATGACATTCGTGCTCTACGGGGTGAGTCAGGATCAGGCAACGCACCTCGTCGACATCTGGAAAGAGCGCTGACCGCTTTATCGTGCGACCGCAGTTGCGGTCCCGGTCAACATCGCGGTGCAGTCTCAGCGCTGATCATTGACGTACGATGCGTTGGTGGGTCAAAGCAATTCTATTTGGAATAGCGCTCTCCGCGGCTTCATCGGGTCTTGGATACCTGGCGACGATGTTTTTCCCGGAGGTCGGCTGGCATCTCCTGGCGATCGTTTTCCTGACGCTGGCCGGGCTGGCGATGCTCGGCGGGGCATTTCTTGGTGGCAGCTCCGTCACCCGCCCGCCACACTTCATGAATCTCCAGTCACACGGCGAAATACACTCGATGGCGTTCGCGAAGGAAGTCGGACGCAAACGGCCGGACTATCAGTGGAATCCGGACGTGCTTGTAGCGGGTTTACCGCCATTCGGCGTGGCTCTGGTGATTGGTCTCTGGGTAATCCTGACATACTGACTCAATGATCGAGTGACGTCGCGGCTACGAAGATCCGCCACAGATCACGGCCGATTAGTGCCGGAGTCCGCCCCAGGGATTTGCACGGCTGCACGTCCGAGTCGCAGACGAGGACGATCTCCTGCAAGCAACGGGTACTCATTCAATCTCGCAGACCCAGTTCTCCGGCCCTCCGGGCCGGTCCGGTTGCCATCACTGGTTACCACTCGGGAACGAAATCTCGTAGCCGTTTCCGCGGCGAGGGATCGCGATGCCTGCGAGGTGCCCGGCCCTGTCGAGATCCATGCGAAGGCGGAGTCCAGCGGTGCGGATATGCTGCGCCGGTATTCGTTCATCCGGGGTGGTCAGGGTGACGTAGACCGCGTCGCTCTCTAGCTCCACGTAACGCCCGGCTACCTCGTTCTCCAGCCATGGAGCCATGATTCGCACGAGATCGATGCCTCCAGTATCGATCTCGATTCCAACCAGTCGCCCCTGCTCGGCGATGTCGATCATCCCGTCCATCTCCAGGCAGTCGACGGCCGGCTCTGACGGGTGATCGAGCGTCAGCCTCAGCGTGTTTTCGTCCGAATGGTAGCTCAGTCGCACCCGCGTATCCCGTCCGTATCCTGCAGTCCGTTCGACGCTTAATGCTAGCAGAGGTGCTCAGGCTGGTGCGGAATTGCTACACGGGTATTCAGAGTGCTGTGGACCTCGAAACCAGGTCTGTCGGTAAAATCGGGTGAGATTTCGGCATGAAGCAAAGGAGTGCAAGCTGTGGTCAACGTCCAGGAAATACTCTCTCAGGCGCGTGATTCGATGACTGTTCAGCGCGTTTTCGGTGAACCGATCGAGAAGGACGGCATGACAATCATCCCGGTTGCCAGAGTTGCCGGTGGCGGTGGCGGCGGTGGTGGCCAGGATGACGAAGGTTCGGGTGGCTCCGGGGTTGGGTACGGTGTCAACGCCCAGGCGCTGGGCGTCTACGTCATCAAAGACGGCAACGTTTCCTGGCAGCCTGCGATCGACGTCAACAAGGTGATTCTGGGCGGTCAGATCGTCGCGGTTGTCCTGTTGCTGGTGCTGCGGACGCTGCTGAAATCCCGCTCGTCGTAGCCGTGAGCCGCGAGCCCGAAGAAGGCGAGGCGCGGATCCGCCGATCCGCGCCAGGCCTGGAGGAAAGGGACCATACCCCGCCAAGCGCGTGACGGGGTGAGCTGGTCGCGCTGTTATTCTTCCGGGGGCTCCCAGGTCACCGGAGCCAGGATCGGAACCGAGCAGTTAACGACGAACGTCTCCGGATCAGTGTCCGGGACACCGCCGTACCGGATGAGATCGCCTTCGTCGACCAGTTCATCGAGCTGTTGTTGTGACGTAACCGCGACCGCTTCGTCCGGTTCCACCCATTCGACCGCAAAGTGTTCCCAGAATGGACTCCACGCGGGGTCCCCGGCGTCTGTGTTGAAGATCCCGGGCTGGAATCCCATCGCGCCGGTACCCTCGAGCCCGTTGACGAAGATCGTGATCGGCGCGACCGCGCCGGCTTCGATTAACAACCCGCTCGCTTCCGCCTCTCCCGCGCCCATCATTGGCGCCATCGGCAGCATCGACGTGTCCGTGATGATGTACCGGCTGCCGGGGTAGCACTGGTGAAGCTTCAGCGTGACCTGTCCATTCTCCAGGTCCGGATCCTCGATGAGCTGCCCACCCCCCAGCGCTTCGACTTTGTCTTCGTCGACCGCGATCTGACCACCGGGCCAGGTGACGACTGGATAGTTCACGATGATGTCCGTCTGCTCCACGTCGACATCAGCGTCGAGGACTTCCTGTACCGACGTCAGCGGTTCGTCCAGTTCTCCGGCTCCGCTCACATAGTGAATTCTGAACGCAGGGGTGAAGTTCTCGCCGTCGGCCGGTGAAACACTCATGACGGGCCGCTGATCGTCGTGACCGTCCTCGAAGAGGTAGAGATCGGCGAAGCTTCCGGGCTCATCAAGGGCGTTTGCCATGAGTGGCACATAGACCAGGCCATGTTCGCTGGCGAACTCTTCCTCTGACGCGTCAGTCCGAACGAAGGTGACCTCTTCACCGTCCACCCAGCCGTGATGCAGTTGCATCGTCACCGAGCCGAACGGGCCGTCCCAGCGGCCATCCGGGGCGAGCTGGTAGTCAATGACATCGTCAACGA
>SKKR01000118.1 GCA_007123655.1 Thermomicrobiaceae bacterium | reverse complement strand
TGTTCATGTGTCAGGCTGGAGGTGCTGACTACCTGCCCGGACCGACGCGGGATCTTCGTGTCATGCATGACGATGAGACGCCCGTCCGCGCTACGCTGGACATCCATCTCCAGCATGTCGGCCCCGCTCTCAAGCGCGGATTCGAACGCGAGGGCGCTGTTTTCACCGAGTTCGGGTGCTCCTCCCCGGTGAGCGATGATCAGCGGAGCCATTGCGTTGCGCCCGACACCCAGTCGTGACCCGGATCCTCGCTGGAATCGTTTCGCCGGAGCAGGCAATGCACCTCGATCAGCCCGGCGAGATAGGCGCTTCCAAGCAGGTAGGAGCCCAACACGTCGGTAAACCAGTGGTGTCCGAGATAGATCCTCGATGGACCGACGAGGAGAATGACCGGCAGAATCATCAGGGCCGCGAACCAGCGGATAAACGAAACCTGGCTCCGGACGGCCAGGAGATACGTCACCATCCCCCAGAATGTGACGTAGTGAACGACATGGCCACTTGGAAAACTGCTGTCACGCGTTTTCGCGATCACCACACGGACAACGTTCGAATCCGGTCGGGGTCGACGAACAACCTGCTTGGTCAGAAAGCTGGCCATGCTGCTTCCCCAGGCGGAAACGAGCAGTGTCGCGTCCAGACGCCTGCCGCGTAGCCAGAACGCCAGAATCGTCCCGAGCGGCAGGAACAGGCTCTGCGGTCGGAATCCGAACCAGCTTATGAATGTCATGAACCGCTCCAGGTTCGGGTGATGGGTCGACTGGAGCGCGCGTGTCACGTGGAGATCCGTCTGTGTCCGCGGCCAACGGCGGATCAGGATGGCCAGCAGGGCATAGAGCAGACTGAACACAGCCAGCAACGGCAGGGTTGTGAGACTCGCACTGCGCTCGTGATGGCGTTTTTCGGGAACGCCCACCTGATTAGCTCCTCATCGATCTCGCCCGACCCGCAGACAAACGGGGCGGCTGATCAGACCGCCCCGGTATTTTCGTCAGTCTTCCGGTCGCTCGATCTCGTCTCAATAGCTGGGCAGCTGATCGAGATCCACCGGTTTCATTCCGCTCGCGGGCGCCTCGAAGCCGAAGGACGTCAGGTGCTCGATCACTTCTTCGATAACATCATCCGGGGTCGACGCACCGGCCGTGACTCCCACGTTCTCCACTGCCTCAAGCCAGGCCGGATCGATCTCATCGCTGCTTTCGACATGATAGCTCTCGACTCCGAAGGCACTCCCAACTTCGGCGAGCCGGGCCGTGTTGGAACTCTTCTTGCCGCCGATCGCCAGAATCAGGTCCACCTCGCTGGCGAGCCGCTTCAACGCGTTCTGCCTCTCGTAAGTCGGTTCACAAATCGTGTTGCAGATCCGGATCTCGCCTCCCTCCCGGGCGACCATATCGGTCAGTTCCCGGGTAAAGGTCAGGAACTCTTCAACCATCTTTGTGGTTTGACTCATGACCGCGACCTTACGCGGAGGTGCCTCGACGTCTTCGCCCGTCGCACCACGCTGCGCGTTCCAGGGGAGATCTTCGATCTTCTTCGCCGCGACGGCTCGCGTCGTTCCAGACCAGCTGATTATCCCCCGGACTTCCGGGTGAAAGTGGTCTCCGTAGACCACGATGAAGTAGCCCTGTTTCACCAGTTTCTGCGCGAGACGCTGCACCTTGGTGACAAGCGGGCAGGTGGTATCGATCAGCTCCAGCCCTCGCGCCCTGGCTTCTTCCGCGCGCTCCGGGCCCGCACCGTGGGCCGTGATCGCAACGCGTTTGAAGCCTCGCTGGGCGGCTTCCTCTACGGTCTCTGCCGTCTGCACGCCTTGCGAACGCAGTCGATCCACGACCTGCGGATTGTGAATCACGTCGCCTACGGTCGCGACCGGGTCATCGGTTTTCCCGGCTTTTTCGACGATATCGAGGGCGCGACGCACCCCCCAGCAATATCCCAGCTCGTCCGCCATAATGATTCGACGTGTGTCTGTCGACAAGCCAATCGCCTCCTATCGGGTTGCCCCGGCGTCTTGCTCAGTATTTGATGATCTCCCGGTCCCCTGCCTTTTCTTCATCGAGGGTGTCGACCAGCCAAGGGTGCAGATCTTCGGGAATCGTAACAGTGTCCGGATTCCCGTCGCTAACGTAGATTATACCGGGGTTGTCTTCCACGAATCTGAACCAGCGGTCAAGCTGCTCGTCATCTGCGTTGATTCTGGGGATCCACATTGGGTCGAAGTCTTCGTGGACGGGGGAAGGTGCCGGTTCGGCGCCGACCATCAGGGCGCCTTGCAGTGCGTACTCGCGTCCGTCGTGTTCCCAACCTTCGAAAATGCTTGTGTCGCCCCCGGACGGGTACATCCCGAACGGCACCGCAAGTACTGAAACCTCCGACTCCGGCGCCATCTCCCGGATCAGGTCCTCCGCGCGGGCGAGTTGCGCTTTGATCTCTTCATCGGAAAGGTCTCGCAGATCAATGTGATCCACGGTGTGGTTGCCCAGTTCGTATCCGTTGTCGATCAACCACTGCACCTTGGTCTCTGCGTATTGCAGCTGGTCTTCTCCGTCCGGCCATGCAAAGGCAGCCAGAGGAAGAATCGAAAACAACCCGCCTCGCCCGAAATCATCGAAGCGGGAGAAGAATTCCTCGAGAATTCCGACCGCCGAATCCGGATCGATGGCGACCGAACCGTCTTCCTGCTCGATGAGGCGGAACTGCCCAACCGTTCCATCGTCAAACGTCAGAACGACCGGCCTCTTGCCCGCCGGCGCATGGATTTCGTTCCCGATGTAGTCCCGGATAGGAATCACATAGAAATCATTCTCGTAGAGCCATTGCAGGTCTCCCCGGAACTGATCCGGCGTCCGGGCCCAGACGTTGTCCGGGGCAGCATCATGATCGATCCGGTGGTACATCAGCACCAGGACCTTGCCCAGTTCATTTGGCTGGTACGCCTGGAGTTCTTCATCGGTCAGTCGAACCGGTTCCGGCCCGGGGGTAGGTTCCGAAACAGCGGTCGCAGTGGCCCTGGCAGTCGCAGGTGTCGGCGTTACATCTCCGGATTGCTCCGATTCATCGTCGTCAGAGCTGGGCAAAACGGAGTATCCGACAAGAATTAGTACAATGACACCAATCACGGCGACAAAGACCGGAACATACGGTTGCGACCGGCGCTTGTTCATTCCTCGATTGTCCTCGTCCCCGGTCGTTCTCGCCTGAGCTGGCAGCCGGACAGCTGGGAATCCGGTCCCGGCAAATTCGACAGGATCGAATCAGGAACCGGGATCACCCGACCTCACGGTGGAAACCGAAAATCTCAATCACTTCACGCAGATTCTGTATTTCAAAGTCGGGTGGTTCTCCGCCATCGGGCCACGGCTGACCGGACCGATTCACCCAGACGCTTGTGATTCCGGCGTTCCGGGCCCCGCCTACATCGTGTGCCGGGTTGTCGCCGATATAGACCGCTTCGTCCGGGCTGGCCTGACCGAGTTCCATTGCTCGTTCGAATATCCGGCGATCAGGCTTCCAGATGTCGAGTTCTTCCGAGACCAGGATGAACGGAAACAGCGGGCCGATGCCGAGACGCTCGATCTTCTGTCGCTGGATATCACTCGGTCCGTTCGTAATCATCCCCACTCGAGTGCGCCGGCTGACCGTCTGCACAACGTCCACTGCTTCCTCGAACAGGGACAGTCCACGGAAGCGATCGGCGACATAGGTATCGATTGCGGCCTGGAGCGCTTCGGGCCGGCTGACTCCGTACGGCTCCAGGATTTCCTGGAAGTGATCCGTTCCGAAAACCGAGCGTTCGATCGATTGCTCGACGATGTTATCCAGATCAGGTGGCGGTTGGCCGTTGAAGGCCGCCGCGAACGAAGCACGCAGCCGCACGCGCAGCGATCCGTCGTGATCGCACAGCGTGTCGTCGAGATCGAACAGCACAAGTCGGGGGTGGTTCACGTTTGAGTTCCTGCCGCGCTCGCGGTCATATTCGTCACCTGATTGCTCGCAAATAAGCGCGAATAGCGGCGTTGATTTTACAACAGCGCCCGGTCGAGGACACGTCCAATCAAACGATCGAATGGCAAGGTGAAGGATGACTCGGACGATCACATGATTACACGTCGCCGCATTTGGACCCGGACAAATCAGCACCTTTCGGTACAGGTCAGAGCAATGCGATGTGCCGCGACCGAGGTTTCAGTGGCCACAGCTCGTCGCTTCGGGAATTGTAGCTTCCCCATAACAATGCGGCAGACGTTGCTTGCAGTTCTGTCAACACATCGTATAGGCTAGAGTTCGATACACGCGGTAGGTGAAATCGGGTCCCGGAGGCCGGAGGGCAGGATGCACGCCGCAGACCCGACTGGTGAGCAGGTTTCCGGTCACGCAAATGCCGTCGACTGGCCGGGCAGCGTGCTCGTTGCCCGTGACCGGGAACGCGAACTGCTGCTCGGAGCATGTGACCGGGCGATCCAGGGTTCTGGCAGTCTCGTTCTCATCGGTGGAGAAGCGGGGATCGGGAAAACGACGCTCGTCCAGGATTTGCTTCGAAGCACGGTCGAGCGCGACGTCCTCGTCCTCACTGGAGCGTGCTACGACTTCAGCACTACGCCTCCCTACGGGCCCTGGTACGAACTTACCCGCACGTACGATCCTCCAGCCGGGTTCCCTCCATTGCCGAAATTCATGTCTGATTCGTCCGCGCTTGCCGATCTGCAGAGCCAGGAAGTGCTGTTTTCGCGGACGCTGGAGTTTTTCACAGAACTGTCCGAATGCACGCCGCTCGTGCTCGTTCTGGAAGATCTCCACTGGTCGGACGAATCAAGCCTGCTCCTGCTCAGATTCATCGCCCGGAGATTGTACGACCGGAGGATCCTGGTCCTGGCAACGTATCGTGACGATGAGATCACCCGCCGTCACCCGCTGTACCTTCTTCTCCCGCATCTTGTTCGGGAGTCGAATGCGACCCGTATGGACTTACGCGCACTCAGCGAAGAGGACACCCGCCGGCTAGTGCCTCAACTCTACCCGCTAGCTGGTGAGGATCTGGACGCCGCCGTGGAGTATCTGGTGCAGCGTGCGGAAGGCAATCCCCTGTTCATCCTGGAGAGCCTCCGTCAACTCGAGTTGCAAGGCAGTCTCGCTCGGGAGGATACCGGTTGGGTGGTACGGTCGCTGGATGACAGTAGCGTCCCAGACCTCATCCGGCAGATCGTTGAAGGGCGTCTCGCGAGAGTGAGCGATTCGACCGTCACCACCATCCAGACCGCGGCGGTAATCGGGCAGCACGTCTCGCTGAACGTGCTCGGAGAGATTCTCGATGAAGAGACGCTGAATGTCGCGCTGGACGAGGCGGCGAACACCTGGCTGCTCGAAGTCACGCCGTCCTCACAGAACATCGCTTTCCGCCACGCGCTCGTCCGGGAAGCGGTCTACGAGAGCGTCCCGCTCACCCGCCGCCGGCATCTCCACCGACGGATTGCCGAGTTGCTGGAGACCCAGCGTCAGGGCGATCCGCACGCGATCGCGGATCACCTCCGCCAGGCGGGCGATCCACGCGCCACGGAGTGGCTCATCCGCGCGGGAGAACTTGCCGAGCGTCGATTTGCCTGGCAAGAGGCCTTCGCCCGGAACACCGAGGCACTGGCAATACTGAGAGAGACACCGGGATCCGAATCCCTCGTCGCGAGCCTCCTGCTCAAGACCGCCCGGCTCCTGAGATTTCTCGACCCCGAACGGGCGAACCGGTATCTCTACGACGCCTGGCGGATGGCTCGTTCCAGTCAGGACGATATTATCGCTGCGGCGGCCCAGTTCAACATTGGAAACAATCTCTGCAATCTCGGTGAGATCAACCGCGGCCTCCGCGAGATGAACGAGGCGGTCGACGTGCTCCTTCGCTCGCCGGACGACGCCGTTCGAACCAGGCGATGGACACAAACGACGTTGGCAGCCGAAGTGGACCCGATCAAATCGTGGCTCGGAACGCTGACGGTGGTGCTTGGCACCTTCGGACGGTTTCACGAAGCGATCGAGACCGGGGAGCG
>SKKR01000279.1 GCA_007123655.1 Thermomicrobiaceae bacterium | reverse complement strand
CGCGCTGGATCGGGAATCCCCGTTCGGTTCAGGTGTGAATCGTTCGGGCGCCTCCCCGCCCTCGCCGGAGTTGCTCTTGCCGCCCAGCCGGTTCATTGCGATTGCCAGTGTCTCGTGCGCCTCCGTGCTCAGTGCTCCGAACGACATCGCGCCGGTTGCAAATCGCCTCACGATCGAATCGACCGGCTCGACTTCCTCGATCGGGACCGGCGGCTGATCGAATCTGAAATCAAGCAACCCGCGAATCGTCGAGCGCTGTTCGCTCTGCTCGTCCACGAGCCGGGTGTATTCCTTGAAGATCTCGTAGCGCTCTGATCTGGCCGCGTGCTGCAGTTTGTAGACCGTCTCCGGATTGAACAGGTGATGCTCACCATCCTTACGCCAGTGATACGTCCCTCCCCACGGCAATGCGCCTGTCGCGCCGGCGCGCTCCGGGAATGCCTCCAGGTGCCGGACCAGCGTCTCGCGCTCGAGCTCTTCCAGACCGATACCTCCGATCCGGGAAACGGTGCCGGTGAAGTGCCGGGCCGTCAGTTCCGGACTCAGGCCGACCGCTTCGAAGATCTGCGCGCCGTGGTAAGAATCGATGGTCGAGATACCCATCTTGGACATGACCTTGAGGACGCCTTTGTTGACCGACTTGATGTACTTCGCTTGCGCGTCCTCGATGTCACCACTCGGAATCACCCCATCCACGACAAGCGACTCAAGGGTTTCGAACGCGAGATATGGGCAGATGGCGGACGCGCCGTAGCCGATCAGTGTACAGAAGTGGTGGACTTCCCGGACTTCTCCCGAATCCACGATCAGGCTCGCGCTCATCCGGGTTCCTTCTCGAAGCAGGTGATGATGAACGGCCGACGTAGCCAGAAGGCTCGGAATTGCCGCGTGGTCGCGATCGAGTGCCCGATCCGACAGAATCAAGATAGAGCATCCCGATTCGATCGCCGCGGACGCGTCCGAACAGAGCCGCTCCAGCGCGGTTTCCATCGCACCTGAGCCGTCTCCGGCCGGGAACGTGATCGGCAGAACCGCGGCCTTGAAATCAGGATCCGGATTCTGCCGGAGCTTGACCAGGTCATGGTTGGTCAGGACCGGGCCGTCGATCATGATCTGGCGAACGCTTTCAGCCCCGGGGTTCAGCAGGTTACCGCGCGGCCCGAGCAAAAGTTTCAGCGAGGTGACAAGTTCCTCCCGGATCGCATCCAGCGGTGGATTCGTCACCTGCGCGAAGTGCTGTTTGAAGTAGTTGAAGAGCAACTGCGGACGCTGCGAGAGGACCGCGAGCGGGGTGTCCATGCCCATCGAGCCGATTGGCTCCTCCCCGGTCATCGCCATGGGAGCGAGCAGAAGGTTCTTCTCCTCTTCCGTATACCCGAACGCTCGCTGACGCTCCAGCAGCGAGCTCGAAGATCGTGGCGCCGTCGAATCCGTCGAAGGAAGCTCCTCCAGTGCAACACGCTGCTCAGCCAGCCACGTCCCATACGGATTTCGCGTGGATACCTGGCGCTTGATCTGGTCGTCGTCGATGACGCCGCCACGTCCCGAATCCACCAGGAGCATGCGGCCAGGCTCCAGTCGCCCTTTCTTCCGAATCATCTCTGGGGGAACGTCGAGAACCCCCGTTTCAGAGGCAAATATGACGCGTCCGTCGGTGGTTTCATAGTAGCGCGCAGGCCGCAGCCCGTTCCGATCGAGCACCGCTCCAACGGAAACGCCATCGGTGAAGGCGACCGCCGCCGGCCCGTCCCACGGTTCCATCAATGACGAGTGGAAATCGTAAAAGTCCCGTTTCACAGGGTCGATCGGCGCGTTTTGCCACGGTTCAGGGATCAGCATCATGATTGCTTCGGGCAGGCTTCGTCCCGACATCAGGAGCAACTCCAGCGCGTTGTCCAGTGCGCCGGAATCGCTGATACCTTCCCGGATAACCGGTGTGACGTCCTCAATGCTGTCGCCGAAGCAGCCTGATTCGAAGAATGCCTCGCGCGCGCGCATCCAGTTCAGGTTTCCACGAAGTGTGTTGATCTCACCGTTGTGCGCCAGGTAGCGATAAGGATGGGCGAGCGGCCAGCTGGGAAACGTGTTCGTGCTGAACCGCTGGTGAACCAGCGCGAGGGCACTTTCGACACGCGGGTCACCCAACTCCGGGTAGTAGGAATCAATCTGGTCGGCAGAGAGCATCCCCTTGTACACGACCGTGCGGCTGGAAAGGCTCGCAATGTAGAACGCGTCACGTCCGGGCAGATCGTTCGCCGCGACCGCCTTCTCGATCCGGCGCCGGAGGATGTACAGCACCTTTTCGAACTCGATTGAGTAAGAGGCCGACTCCGGTCTTCCCAGAATGACCTGTTCGATCTGCGGCTCAACCGAGCGCGCGGACGGGCCGACCGAGTCGCTGGCCCGCGGGACGGATCTCCAGCCAAGCACCGGGGTCCCGATCTCGCTTGCCTGATTCTCGACCAGTGCGCGAAGAGCCCCGGCGGGTCCGGGATCGCGCGGCAGAAATATCATCCCGACGGCGTAGTCTCCGGATGCCGGGAGAGATATCCGCTGCGACGACAGTTCCTCGCGAAGAAAACTCTCTGGGATCTGCATCAGGATTCCGGCGCCATCGCCGGTTTCCGGATCGCTCCCGCATGCCCCGCGGTGCTGAAGGTTTTTCAGCGCGGTAATCGAATCACTGACAATCTTATGCGTCTGCTCGCCGTCGACATTGACGACGAATGCGATCCCGCACGCGTCGTGCTCGAACTGGGGGTCGTAGAGTCCCTGGGCTTGCCGGGTAAGCTCCGTTGCTTCTGAGCACTGGCCGTTCAGTGCCCGTTCCACCCGTGTCATACGAGTCCATTCCCTTGCCACCGGCAGGCAACAATGGCTGCCGGATTCGCGCGTATCTGGACGACTTCTCTCTGGTTGTTCCGCTTTCGCGGGTCTGCCGCTCCCTTCGCTGAGGGCGGAGGCGATACGCCAGGCTCCGTTGCCGGTGGCGATCTCCTTAAACACAAAACAGAGGCTGCTCGCCTCTGCCAGTCATCGGGACGTGAATGTTCGCGCGAGCTACTGCACTACAACACACTCCCCGATGACGGGCGAGTAGTCCTGGGATTAGCAGTAGTGGTTGAAGCGAGGTTCCGCATTTCAAGAACTCCGAAAAGCATAACGCCGACGATCCGATCTCAATCGCGTTCGCCGTTCGTGATGATGAGCAACACTAGCACGGGATAGCCGGCCCGTCAAGTGAACTCCTTCACGAACCTGTGCTCGATGCCAGATTCGTTGATTCCCAGTTCAATGCAAGATGCGCGACAGGACACTCGAAACAGCGCATCTGGCTGCATCCGGAGCGGTTGATGTGGATCAGGCCCTGCTCTACCCGCGCGGAGCCGACCCTGAACGGCGCGTCCCCACAGATCTGCTCGACGGTTTTCCGGGTCACCGCGTTTCCGCGTCCCGCCGGAAGTCGCTCCCAGATCCCGGCTGCGGCGTCCGATACGCTTCGCTGATCGGCCTCGTCCCCGTAGGCGAGTGCAAACGGGATCAGTACGTTCACCACGATCTCGTGCGCGTGATCCCGGCCCAGGTACGGGTTCTCGTCCGCAAGCCACCCCACCAGCGCCTGGCGTGGCCTGTTACTGTGCAGCGCCGCTGCCAGCGTTTCAACCAGCCCGTCTACGGCGCGGGACAGAATCCAGGCAGCCGCGAGCAGGCGACGAACCGGGTGGGCGACCGGCCGGATCCGACCGAGTTGCCAGAACCCGGGCGCAACGGTGATGCGATGCCACGGTGTCCCGGATCCGGCCCAGATCGATTCCAGCGTGCCGATCTGCTCCGGGTCAAGTCTTCCCACGTGCGCATCCCGCGGAGAGAGCGGCAGAAATCCGCCGACGCCGAGAAGCAACGACGCGGCCGTCCAGAATCGGTCACCCGGGGACAGTTCCCCGATCCGCACCGCAAGTTGTTCCCATGGAAGCCTGGCGGCAATCTCGGCCATCGGGTCTCGATTGCGAGTATACCCCAGGGCATCGAGCAATCGGGCGTACAGCACCTGGGCCGGCGGGCTCACCGCCAGTTCACCACTAATCGAGGCGACCTTCTCCTGCATGCGACGGTCACCCGCCCGCTGCAGGATTCCAGTGACCGCGTCAGGGTCCAGCCGGGCCGGCTCCGGAGCGCAGGAATCGAACCCGATGGCGCCGAGCGGCCTCAACCCTTCAACTTCGCTGAAGTCGTCGATGGGGCCCTTCAGGAAGTCGGTCAGCACCAGCCGCGGCACGATACCGCCATCGCATCTCCGCACAGGCGGGACACCGGTATCCCTGGCGACGACCTGGAGGATGACGTTGTCGAAATCGGGGTTCCGGTCGTGCCCGTGGTCGTACCAGCCGGACGGCTCCAATTCGATCTCGACATCCCCGGCGCGAAGCTCGGTGCTGAGATCGATCATCGCGTTCCGGAAATCGGGTCCGAAGCCGTGGGTCCAGACTCCCGGGTAGACCACGCCGAGGTCCTGACCGTCGACTGTTCGCATCGATCGCCGGAACCACTGGCTGTTCCAGATCTGCGCAAGCAGTATCTCCGCGATTTCGCTCATAGTGGCGCATTCTGTCAGCAATTCAGGTAAGATGCAACGCGCAGTTGGCTGGATTCTTCATTGTAATCCTCGTCAGCATCCGAACAAGCGGTAGAATTGAGTACCATTTATGGCGCAGCCGTCAACGATGGGGCCCGTTGCGGTTGGGCCTTTCGGCAACAACAGTGGTTAGACGCAGTGGCACCGGCACTCAGCGGGAACCGCGGAGTACCCGGATACCGCGTTGACCTGGAAGGGGAGTTGCTCCCATGAGCGACGGAACGACGAACGAGCTTCGAGATGACCAGCTCCGCCAGCACATCGGTCCAGCGGTACGAGAGCTTCGCGAGCGGGAGGGCTGGTCGCTCAGGGATCTCGGAGCAAGGTGTGGCGTTTCGTCAGCGTATCTGTCCCGGATCGAGCGCGGATCCAGCGTGCCGTCATTTTCAATTCTGGCGAACATTTCGACAGCGTTTCGGGTGAGCCCGGAATATTTCATCGAGTTCGAGCGATCAGCCAAAGAACTCGAGTCCGCGCTCGCGGAGACGCTCGAGAAGCTCGGCGTGCCTCGGTCGACTTGGCACGAGTTCGCCGACCTGAGCATGGAAGCTCAGGGCGCGCTCGTCGATGCCTTCCGCCAGATCACGATCCCCGCGCCCGAAGTCGACGCCCGGCATCATGCCGCGGAAGCGATCATTCTGGCAAAGGGCGTCCGGGACTCGGTACGTGAGTTGACAACGATCGCGCACCGGGACGGACTGACGCCCGTTGATTTCGCCCGGCATCGAACACAACTCGAGGAATCCAGCACGGACCGGTTCCTGATCATCAATCGGCTCTGCACGCTTCCGGCATCATGGCTCTTCGACCAGCTTGAGGTTTTCAGGGGGACGTTTGGCCAGGAACCATCCGATCCAATGCTTCTGAAGTGGTGGGTACGCGCCCAGCGCTCCGCGCTTCTCAGAGTACTCGACGGTGGCGTCTCCCGGGCAATCTACCCGCGCAAGCAGATTAGCACGTACCTGCGGACAGGAACGTGGGGCAAAAGGATAACGTTCGAGGCGGACCTCGTTCGCGAGCATGCGCGAGAAACGATCAAGCTCCTGAGATCGACGCCCATGTTCCAGATCGGGCTTACCGACAGCGATCTGCCGATACGACTGATCGGCAAAGTCGACACGGGCGTGCTCGTCCTGACGCCGGATGATCCAGTCGATCGCGAAGACGGTTCGAACGGGATGGCACTGCGCTTTTCCGAACCGAAGGTCACGCAACGATTTGCCGACTACTTCAACGATGTGTGGGAATCAATCCCTCTCGAGCAGAGAACCAACGAACAGGTTGCTGACTGGATGGAGTCCGAGTTATCACAAGGGTTTGCCGCACCGTAAATCATTCGCCGTGAAGGCATTCGAAGTGAGATCCCTCTCCCGATTCGGGAGGGGGATTCGTTTCAGTCAGCCAAACGCACCTCATCAGCAT
>SKKR01000008.1 GCA_007123655.1 Thermomicrobiaceae bacterium | reverse complement strand
TTCATGTTTGCGACCATCTTCATTCTAACGATCGCGCTCATCCTGGTGCCGAACTACCTCCAGGACGTCCACGAGGTCAGTGTGAGCTACATCGGCTGGCTCGGCTCGATCAGTGCGCTCGGCGCCATCCTGCTCGGGGTGGCGCTGAACCGGATCTCGTTCCTGCAGCAGCCGCGGGTCATCCTGATGATCGCGGTCGGAGCGGTCGCGGCGGCGATGCTGATTCTCCTGTTCGGAAACGTGCTCTGGCTGTTCGGGCTGGCGTTCTTCCTGCGCGGGGGTTATTTCGTCGCCTGGTCGCTGTTCTACGCATTACTCGCGGAGGTGACCCCCACCTGGATAAGAACCCGCGTCTACGTCGTTGCTGAGATTCTCGGGGAAAGTGGCTACTCGCTGGCCCCATTCGTGGCTGGTGTCCTCTTCGGGATCCTGCCGGCGCTCCCGCTGATCGTCGGGGTCAGTGCGTCGGTCCCGTTGATCGTGGCCCTGTTGTGGCTCAGTCGCTACGTGTCACCCACGGAACCCGAGCACGACGAAGCGAACGAAGACCCGGTCGAAATCGCGACGCCGCCAGCCGAGCCAAACGCGTGAGCCGGCGATCGGGAAATGCCTTCCCGCCGATCCCATCGGTCTGACAACGAGCTTCCCGGAACGTGTGTGGCGCCTGAGATGACAGCGCTCGGCCGTCTCGAGTTCTACCGGTCCCGGGTCCGGTTCACTGTGCTGATCACCAGGAAGCCAGCATCCGGGTCATCGCCGTCAACAACGTCGCCCGCCACGATGACGCCATCCCTGATAGCGATCCGGGCGGATCTTCGACGTTCCGTCACAAGATCGGCCGTTGCCATCAACCCGTCCAGGTCCGCCCTTGTGTAGAACCGGGCGTGCCGGTAGATGCGGTGACCCTCCTCACCGAGTCGCCGGTAGTGCGCCCCGAGCGGACCGTCCGCCGGAACGACCCCGAGAATGACGCGGCCGCCGGGGCGAGTCACGCGAGTCGCCTCCTGAATGACCCTGCGGGCATCGTCAACGAAGCAGAGAGTGAACACAAACACTGCTGCACCGAACGTGCCCGACCGGAACGGCAGATCCTCACCGGTCGCAGCGACGCACGCCACCCCGCGTCCGGCCGCTATGCGCATTGGAGCCACGGCCGGATCGATCCCATATTCCATCTCCAGCGGCGCGGCGAACCGTCCGGTGCCCACGCCGATCTCCAGTCGCGGGGAGTCCGTTTCCCTGATCAACGGTCTCAGGGTCTCCAGTTCGGCCGCGTAGAGGCCGGCTCCCTCTGGTTCGTCATACCAGGCGTCGTAGCGGTGGGCTTCCCGGTCGAACAGGTAGGTGGTCATGTCAATCAATCCGCCGTTCGGGTCGCGTGAGCATTGATCCGATAGCTAACCTGCTCCGGATCCGGCATCCGTTCCCGCATGACGAGCGCAACGACCACGCCCGAGAGCCCGGTTACAATGACGACTGCCCAGATTGCGGACGGGATGCTGAACAGGTCCGTCATGATCCCCACCATGAGCGCGCCCGCGGCATACCCGCTGTCCCGCCAGAGCCGGTAGACCCCGACGGCCGACGCCCGCCAGGCCGGCTGGCTGTTGTCGGCCACAACCGCCAGGAGCGTCGGATAGACCATCGCGGTTCCGAACCCGAGGAACCCCGCGGTGATGATCCACGCCGTGTACCCGTCCAGCAGGACGAATCCGGCAATCGACGCCGCCTGCACCCACATCCCGGCCGCGATCAGCCACTTCCGGCCCAGCCGGTCACTGGCGGCACCGGTGAACAACTGACCGACGCCCCAGACGATCGGATATACCGCCGCGATCATCCCGATCTGCCCGACCGCGAGTCCCGCCATCGCGAGATAGACCGGCAGCAGCCCCCAGGCAAGGCCGTCGTTGAGCATCTTTACCAGTCCGGCCTGTGACGCGGAGAACAGGTTCCGGTCGCCCCAGGACGCGCGTGCGAATACGGTGCGAAAAGACGGCTTCTGGTCTTCCTGGTCGTCACCGTGGATCAGCGCCTCCTGCATCGCATGCCCCCGCGTCTCTCGCACCGCGAAGATCGACAGCAACAGTCCGGCAAGGGCGATCACGAAGCCGATCAGGAACGGTTCCGGCCGTAACGAATACGTCTGCGCCAGCCAGCCCGTCAGCAGCGCAGACAGGCCGACGGACGCGTATCCGGCGAACTCGTTGAGCCCCATTGCCAGCCCCCGGCGGACCGGGCCGACCAGATCGATCTTCATAATGACCGTGGTGGACCAGGCCAGTCCCTGGTTGACGCCAAGCAACACGTTGGCAAAGACGATCCACCACCAGTCTGGAGCCAGAATAATGATCAGGGGAACCGGCAACGCGAATAGCCATCCGGCGATCAGGATTCGCTTTCGCCCGATCCGGTCCGACAGGCGTCCGGCGAACAGGTTCGCCAGCGCCTTGACAAGCCCGAAGGAAACGATGAACGAGGTCGTCACCGTGGCGGCGGCGATTCCGAACTCCTCCTCCGCCAGCAACGGGATGACGGTCCGCTCAAGGCCGATCATCGATCCGACGAATGCGTTGACCAGCACCAGCAGCCAGAACTGCTGCCAGTTCGCGCGAAGTCCCAGGACAGGAATGTCAGTCATTGCTGTTTGCGATCCAGTCACGCATCAGGCAACCGCGCAGCGATTTGCGCCGGCCTCGAGACCGGTCTGGTTGCGTTCGCCAGGGAGCAACCCCGCCTCGTTCAGGCTCACGATCAGGCTGTGGTTCGCGGGTGCCGGAGGAATTCGATCGAGTAACCGGGTAACGAATGCGTCTCGACTCTGATGCTGCACCGCCACGTTTCTGGCGACCTCCGTTACCGGCAGATCGATCGACTCCCCATCAAACGGGATTTCCAGCGACGTGTGACCCGGCAGAACCAGGGTCTCCCCGGGCAGGTCCAGCAGCCTCTGGAGGGAGTCATACAGCAACCGCGCCCTGTCACGCGCTTCGTCGGTAGTCGCTTCCAGGTCGGGCCGGCCGACTCCGTCCAGGAACAGCGTATCTCCGGTGAAGACGGCCTGATCCGCCAGCAGGTAGGACATACTCTCCGGCGTGTGACCGGGCGTGTGCATGGCAGTGAGCGGGATACCACCGATTAGTATCTCGTCACCGTCATCAAGCGGGAGAAACGGAAACGTAACCCGGCCCTGATCCGGCATGTAGAGGTTCGCTCCGGCCGACTCGGCGAGTGCTCTGGACCGCGAGAGATGGTCCGCGTGAATGTGCGTATCCACAACGGCCGAGATTCGCCAGCCGTGCTGGATCGCGAGATCGAGGTAAACCCCCGGATCCAGCGCGGCATCGATGACGATCGCGTCATCCCCTGTGCCGACGATGTACGACAGACACCCTTTGCCAACCCGGCGGACCTGCAAGACGTAAATATCCGGGCGGGATATGGGGACGGTTGCGACGTTCCAGGCAACGCTCCAGGCTTCCATTCCGCCGGAAAGCGACCAGGCCCGGTAACCCCGCTTCCGGAGCTCCAGAGCTGCAAGCAAGGAGGTTCTGCCCGCGGCACAGACAGTAACGACCGGGCGGTCCGACGGAAGTTCCAGGTCGTCGAGAACCGACATGTCGCCCGCGTTCAGGGCCGCGTAGGCATCCAGGTGTACGCTGCCAGGTACTCGCAGTTCCTCGCGTTCATCGTGCGAGCGAACATCGAGAACCGTCACTGGCTCCTCGTGATCTAGTTTCCGGCGAAGCGTTTCGACATCGATTGCAATGGTCGTCTCAGTCACTCATTCACTCCTTCTCGTTGCACGGGAAGCCCGGCCATGCGCCAGTCGGGCAGTCCGTCCGCCATGCGGCGCGCTTGAAAACCGCGCTGCCGCAGGAGTTCAACCGCTTCGTCGGCAAAAAGACAGTACGGGCCGCGGCAGTAGGCAATGATCTCGCGGTCGGGATCCAGTTCCTCCAGGTGGGATTCCAGTTCGTCGATCGGGACAGACCTGGCGCCCGGGAGATGTCCCTGGTCGTACTCCGCCTTTGGGCGTACGTCGAGCAGCAAGACGTCATCCTCGTGCAGCCGGTTGAGGAGCGTCTGGGCGTCGACTGGCTGGAAGTCGTCCCGTCCGGCCATGAACTGGTCAACGATCCGGTCGATCTCCGCCAGGCGCTCCTGGCCGATGTCGCGGATCGCCTGCCAGAGGCGCACCACGTTCTGATCCGCCAGACGGTAATAGATGTAGGAGCCGTCCCTGCGGGTCTCCACCAGCTGGGCGGTACGCAGCACTTTCAGGTGCGCGGAGGCGTTGGCGATGGACTGGTCGGTCTCGTTTGCCAGTTCCTCGACGCTCCATTCGCGCTGCGCCAGCAGGTCCAGGAACTCCAGCCGCTGGGGGCTGGCGACCGCTTTCCCGATACGAGCGAACTCGCCATAAAGCCGATCCTTGAACTCGCGATGTGCCATGCAGTCCTCGCTCCAGTATTCAAACGATCCTTTGAATAGTCTACTGGCGAGGAGGCTCTCCGTCAAGAGCGGTTTCGGCTTTGCTGGCCGGGATGCGTCCCGGCGTTATGACCAGCGGCGCGCTAGCGTATCTGCCCGAGCACTCTGAACGGCTCGAACACCAGGATGACGCGGGGCTCAGCGCTCAACCCGGCCACGAAATCCGCCGCCCGATCGCCGATGTACCGGCTGGCAACCCGATGAAGCTCCTCGCGGGCCGACGCGTCATCATGGACGACCTCACAGCGGCAGCGAAGTTCGAGGTAGCTGTAGCCGGAGTCCGGGTCGTCCACGATCACCGTCGATCGCGAGTCGCGGTCGAGATTTTTCACCTTCACGGCACTCTCGGGAGCGATCATCCGAAGCGTGTCACCTTCTCTCCGGTACCACATCACTGTCCCCTGGGGATGGCCGTCCGGCATGAGCGTCACCAGCTTCGCGAACCCCGATTTGTCCAGCAGATTACGCTGTTCGTCACTGAGCATCTCGTCGCGTACCTCCCAGTCCGTTCGACTATCCTGATTCCGCCGCACTTGCTCCGTACGGTTCTTTCTTCACCAGCTGCACAGCGAACGCCGCAATTACCGGCAGCACACCAAGTATCAGAATCGCCGGCACAAAGTCATCGAAGACTCCGTGCAGTGCGGCCAGGGGAAGTGGTCCGATCGCCGAGGCGGCGATCCCGGTCATCTGGCCGGCCCCCTGCACTTTGCCGAGACCTCGCCTGCCGTAGAAGTAGGCCCAGGTCGTATTCGAGATGACCTGCTGGATTCCCTGAAAGAGTCCCAGCAGCCCGGCATAGGCGAAGCCAAGCACCGGATTCGTCACCATGACGAGCACCAGCGTTGCGATCACCAGCAGCCCCATGTTCACGGTGAAGACGTGGATCGGATTGAACCGGTCCACCAGGTACCCGCCAATGAAGCTGGCAATTGTCGCAGTCGCCGCAAACGGTACGAAGACCCCGGCCGCCATTCCGGGCGACAGGCCGAACGAGGTCAGGATCGAGATCTGATGAAACACGTACGCGGTCGTGACGAGCGATGGAACCGCCAGCGAGAGCGCGGTCACCCAGAAGAACACTGTTCGCAGCGCGCCGGCGCTCGCTGGCGCCGTACCCGCCTGCGCCTCCCGGATCTCCGCGTCCGGGAGCTCGTCCGCGCCGTCCGGGAGCTCACCCCGGTCTTCCGGACGATTTCTGACGACGAAGATCGCCAGCGGCAGGATCAACACCCAGACGAAGACGCCCAGGATCATATACGTCTCTCGCCAGCCGACGAGTTCGATCAATTGCTGGGATACCGGCGGGAAGACTGCGTTCGAGACGGCACCGCCGATCCCCATGATTGCCATCGCTCGCCCTCGGTACCGCACGAACCACTGCGCAACCAGCAGCGTTCCGTTGACCGGCATCGACCCCTGGCCCAGCGCCCGGAGGGCTGCAAAGGCAAAGAAGAACGCGATCGGGCCCGCCGCAAACGCCATCCCGAAGCAGGCAAAACCGAGCCCGCCCGCCGCAACCAGAAGCATCACCCGCGCGCCGTACCGGTCCGCAAGCCGGCCGACCA
>SKKR01000115.1 GCA_007123655.1 Thermomicrobiaceae bacterium | reverse complement strand
GTGACTATGTGAACGCCGTCCGCGCCGTGTTTGAATCCTGGGATTCCGGGTCTCGTCTGAAGCATGACGGCCCGTTTTATCCGCTCTCTCTCATGACCCCGGAGTTCAGCCCGGGGCCCGGTGAGTATGGCCAAATTCCGATTCAGATCGCCGGAGTCAACAAATACAACCTGCAACTGGCGGGGGAGCTCTGCGACGGACTCAGGGTTCATCCGTTCACGACGAAGCGCTATATGGAAGAAACGATCTGGCCCAATGTTCGAGAGGGAGCGGCGCGCTCGGGTCAAGACCCGGCGGATTTTGAGATGATCGGCGGTGGATTCATCGCCACCGGCCCGACGGAAGAGGACGTTTCGCGCGAGCGTGAGCGTGCCCGTTACCGGATCGCCTTCTACGGGTCAACGCGGACCTATCTGCCAGTTCTCGAAGCCCATGGTTGGGGTGATCTGAACGGAACACTGAGGAGCCTTGTCGCCGCGGAACGATGGGACGACCTCGCCGGCGCGGTGCCGGATCACGTCCTTGACGCGTTCTGCGTCAGTGGAACGTACAACGAGATTCTTCCGGCACTTCAGGAGAGATACGAGGGGCTGGTCGACACGATGTCGCTCGATCCACCTGCTGACCCGGGCGACGCCGAGTTTGCGGAGCTACTGGCGTCGGTGCGATCGATGCAGCCGTCCGTTCGGGCGTAGCCTGCTCGCGTCGATCCACAAGATGCACTGCGGCCCGGAAAGCTGTCCCGCTAGATGTACGGACAGAAATTTCGATCAACTGGCGGGTTTGAATTTCGGAAGCGTGACCTCGTCCGTGATGTCCTCGTACACCACCTCCACGGGCATCCCGATCCTGACATGCTCGGGATCCGGCGTCACATCAATAATGTTCGACATGATGCGGGCGCCCTCATCGAGTTCAACCATCGCGACGACATACGGTAGTTCGTCAACGAAGCCGGGCGCCCGGTTCTGATGGACAATCGTGAAGGCGTGGATCATGCCTCTCCCGGATACGGTCTCCCAGGAGATGTTGTCCGACAGCGTGTACGGGCTAAGGCCTCTCGGATAGAAGAAGAACCGTTCCGTATCGTTACACCGCTGAATCTTCATCTGGTGCGCTTTCAGGCTCTCCCAGAATGGACGAGTAGTGCCGTCTGCCAGCGGGATCGGTTTCACATATTCGGCCATCGGTTATGCCCTCCCCAGTATCGCGGTTCCCGCGGACGACAGGACCCCGCCGGTCCCGTGGACGACAGCGAGCTGCGCGTTTGACACCTGTCGAACTCCCTCATCGGCGTAGTCGTGCCGGAGCTGGCGAACCGCCTCAATGATCGCGAACATCCCGTACATCCCGGGATGGTTGTAGGAGAGGCCGCCACCGTTCGTGTTCATCGGGAACTCTCCTCCGGGCGCGGTACGCTGGTCGCTGACAAAATCCCCACCTTCACCTTTGTCACAGAATCCGAGCTCTTCGAGCGAGAGCAGAACCGTGTAGGTGAACGAGTCATAGATCATCGCCAGATCAAGATCGCCGTGGTTGACACCGGCCATGTCGAACGCTGTTTTCCCGGACTGGCGAGCCGCGAAGCTGGTATAGGAGGGCATCTGGGAAATCATCGCGTGATCGTGCCCCTCACCGAACCCGAGCACCGTCACCGGCGTCTGCCTGAGATCCTTCGCTCTCTCCATGCTCGTCAGCACGAATGCGCCACCGGCGTCAGTGACCAGGCAGCAGTCAAGCAGGTTGAATGGCCAGGCAATCATGCGAGACTCGAGCACGTCCTGAATGGAGATTGGATCCCGCATGTACGCCTTCGGGTTGAGTTGAGCCCACTTCCGGGTCGCCACCGCGATTTCCGCGAGTTGCTCCTTGGTCGTACCGTATTCGTACATATGGCGAGACGCGGCCATCGCGTAGGCACCCACGGGCTGTGGCAGTCCGTATGGGGCTTCAAACTGACCCCGGAGTGAATCCGGCGGCGTCGGTCGCGGCATCATCCCGACCCGGGATCGACCACTTTCTCCATGCGTGACCAGCGCGACCTCGCAGCGACCGGTGGCGACCGCGGTCGCGGCGTGCGCGATGTGGATCACGAACGACGACCCACCGACGGACGTGTTATCTGTCACTCGAGGCTCGATGCCGAGGTACTCGCCAAGTTCGGTGGTCTGAATCCCGGCGGTGAAGAGGCCGTCAACATCGTCTCTGGTCAGACCCGCCTCGGCGAGCGCCGATCGCGCGGCCTCGGCGTGAAGCATGATTGCCGGCTTATCGGGGACCTTCCCGATTTTGTCGGATTCGGCGACTCCAACGATCGCCGTCCTTCCTGATAATGCAGACACCTGCCGCGACTCCCTTCCCCGGACCTGATGCGTATCCGTGCTCGAACGCTACGAACGCTGAGCCAATAGCCAGTCTTTCGTCAGCTCGGCGTGCCCCGCGTGTTCTGCGGCATGAGCTGTCGCCACGAGCAAGACTTCTCGTCCAAGAACGCGTCCCCGGCGAGCATGTTCGTACTCTCGGTCCATCATCTCCGGAGTTACGCCCTCGAGGAACTCCACGACACGGCTGCGGAGTGCTTCCCATTGACTCCTGATCTCCTCCGCCGATGTCCCTTCTGCCAGGAACTCCTGCTCACGGACGCGTCCAACCGGCTGTCCGCCCAGGATCTCGAACACGTTCTCTTCGACGTTCGCCATCGTGTGCACCGCGAGGACCGAAAGACTATTCGCTTCAGGAACCGGTGGGCGTTGATTGATCTCATCTGGAGTAAGACCGTCGAGACTGTTGATTATCTGGTCGACCCGTCGAACGAGCATTTCCGAAAACATCTGCGCTTCGCTTTTGCTCACGTCTCCAACCTCTCAAGCTACCACGTCAGCTCGCCGTACGGCTCAAGTCTGGATCCCCAGTAGCGTATCCCGGGCCGAACTTCGAACCATTCTCCGTCGGGCAGCGCCTCGATCGCCTGGGAGACTCCAGGATCGCTCGTGATCTCCTCCAGTTCCGGGGAGAACGCCTTCGGAATCCATTCGACCAGCTCGTCGACAGACAAGCGGTGCTCTGAGCGGAGCGTCTTGATGACCTTGGGTTGCGACATCAGCACGTAGTTGTAGCCGAACGAACCGAAGAGGTGCCCGTTGACGTGGGCTGCTTCCTCGGTCGCCAGGAACGTCGCCAGTGGAGCGACGTGTTTCGGATCTTTCTCGGTTCCTTCGGCGATCTCGCTGGGCATCTTCCCCTGGTCCTTGAATTGCTCCACCATCCGTGGAATCGAGTCGATCATCCGGGTCCAGCCACTCGGCATGATCGCGTTGGCGGTGACGTTGTAGCGGGCAAGGCCGTTGGCACAGGTCAGTGTGAGACCGGTGATGCCCGCCTTGGCCGCCGCGTAGTTCGGCTGGCCTGGAGCGCCCAGTGCGGAGTTCGAGGTCATGTTAATGATCCGCCCGTAACGCTGCTCCCGGAACCTGACCGAAGCCCATCTGCAGATGTTGAAGGTCCCCTTGAGGTGGACATCCAGGACCGGTTTCCACTCGTCGTAGCTCATATTGAAGATCATGCGGTCTCTGAGGATTCCGGCGCAGTTCACGACGATGTCGAGCCCGCCCAGTTCGTCGACCGCCTGTTGAATCATCGCTTCGGCGGCGGCGTAATCGGCCACGGACTCGGTGTTCTTCGCTGCTTTGCCGCCAAGGTCCTCGATCTCACGGGCAACGGTCGCGGCCGGTCCCTGGTCGATGCCAGCTCCGTCAAGGCTGGCGCCGAGATCGTTGACAAGCACAGAGGCGCCTTCCTGCGCCATCAGGAGCGCGATCCCGCGTCCGATCCCCCGGCCAGCTCCGGTGACGAGGGCGACTTTGCCGTCGAGCTTTCCCATCAATCGCCTCCCCTACCGTTTCGCCCCGAAATATGCGTCGCGCTCCCAAAGTTCAATGCCCTGTGCCAGTGTTTTCCAGGTTGCGGGATCGGACTGCTGGAGGGCGGTCTCGCGCAGCGGACGCTCCTGGCCCTCGACGTGTACCGCGTCCGGAGGAACAAGCTGATCGTCCATCGTTTCCTTGAACACTTCGGAAAGAGTCTTGAGATCCCAGCCGGTCTCGGCCCGGATGACCTTCGCAATTTCCCAGTGCGAATAGAGGCTTATCGTGTGCCCACGAACGCCGAAGAAGTGTCCGTTGACGCGCTGCGCTGCGTCAGTAGCCAGATAAGCGACCATCGGCGCAACGTTCGCCGGATCGCCTTCAGTACCCGCTGCTGCCTCGCTGGGGAGCATGCCGTGTTGTTCCCTGAACTCCTGGCCCCGCGGAGTGGAGTCGATCATTCTCGTCGTTGCGTAGGGCAGAATCGCGTTCGCTGTCACGTTGTAGCGGTCGAGCGAGTTCGCCAGCGTCGCGGTGAAGCCCAGGATTCCGTACTTCGCGGCGGCGTAGTTGGCCTGACCGGGACTACCCCAGGCGGAGGTGCTGGAGAAGTTGATGATGCGTCCGGATTTCTGTTCCCGCATGAGCGCGGACGCGTGTCGAACGGTGTTGAACGTGCCATCCAGATGCACCGCCGCCACCGCATCGAACTCTTCTTCAGTCATGTTGAAAATCATTCGGTCACGCAGGATTCCTGCGACATTGACCACGATATCGATCTTGCCGAACTGCTCCACTGCTGTCTGAACCATTCGGCCAGCGGCCTCAAAGTCCGCTACTGAATCTGCGTTGCCAACGGCGGTCCCGCCCGAGCCGTTGATCTCCTCCGCCACCTGCTGCGCGAGCGATCTGTCCTCGCCCTGACCATCCAGTCCGGTCCCCAGATCATTTACGACCACGCTCGCGCCCTCGCTCGCCATAAGCCTGGCAATCTCTTTGCCGATTCCTCGCCCGGCGCCAGTTACCAGGGCGGATTTTCCATCCAGGTTGCCCATTCACCCTCCCGGCTCTTACGTGACTCGTTCGAACGTTACCCGGCTACGGTCGCGTTCCCAGATGGCGAACTGCCCGTCGAGGACGGAGCCGGGATTGATCAGATAACGCCTGCCTGGTTTCAATCCGATGTGTCCGAGGGAGATATCCAGCGGACCCCTGTCATCCCGGGCGAGCCGGTAGTGCGTGTGACCCGCGAAGATCACGGAATGTCTGTACTGGCCTGGCTCAACAGTGAACGCATCCATCTCGTCATGGACGAAAACCGCTTCCTCGAGCACCAGCGAATCCCCGAGCCGTTCCAGGAGCCGACCGACGCTCCCGTTCACCGGTCGACCGGAGTCACGACGCTCGGCCACTGCCTCTCGCTCGTGGTTACCGACTACCCCGGCGACGTTCCAGTCGGCCAGGTGCAAAGCGCACATTTCGGCCTGGTCAAGGCGATCAAACAGGTCGCCGAGCAGGACGATACTCTGAACGCCCGCTTGCTCACAGTGCCGAAGCACCCTGGCGAGCAATCGGTGCTCCCCGTGGATGTCTGACATGACAGCGATCCGGTCGCCCAGGTTCATGCCAGTGCGCCACTCTTCGGCACGATCAGACAGTCCACCACCCTGGCGCCCTCGCCTTCTCCGTAGAGCAGAAGCGGATTGATGTCGATCTCGGAAACATGCTCGGACACGTCGACGCAGAGCTGTGAGAACCGTTGCATGATGCGGACCAGTTCGGCTCGGTCCGCCGGGCCCGCGCCGCGAGAGCCGGCACCGTCGAGAATCGCCGATCCGCGGAGTCGAGCGAGCATCTCTCCAGCGGCGCGCTCGTCGATTGGCGGAACACCGAGTTGCACGTCGTTCAGTACCTCCACGAATATCCCGCCGAGCCCGACCGCGATCGCTGGACCGAAATCCGGATCCTGTGACATGCCCAGAATGATCTCACGTCCCGCTGGCGCCATCTCCTGGACCAGGACCCCGCTGATTCGTGCATTCGGATCGTACCGGGTCACACGCTCAATGATCTGGTCGTAGGCAGACCGGACCTCTGCCTCCGTGCCGAGTTTGAGCTCAAGCCCGCCAGCGTCGGTCTTGTGCAATATATCCGGCGATTCGATCTTGAGAACGACCGGGAAGCCGAGCTGTTTCGCTTCGGTGACTGCCTGGTCGGCGGATACCGCCAGTGATTC
>SKKR01000543.1 GCA_007123655.1 Thermomicrobiaceae bacterium | reverse complement strand
GGTCGTGGACCCGTTCGGAGTCGAGCTCCTCGCCAACCTCGGTGTCACGCTTCTGATGTTCTCGCTGGGCGTACAGTTCTCATTCCGCGATCTTTACGATTTGCGGCGCGTCGTCTCCATAGGTGGGGGCGTACAGGTTAGCTTGACAATTGGCGTTGGGTTCCTCGCGTCGTACTTCTTTGGATTCGCTTTCGGCGAGGCTTTCCTGATCGGCGCCGTCGTGGCAATCACAAGTTCAACGGTCGCGTTGAAGCTCTTGCAACTTCGGGGAGAGCTCGATCAGCCTCACGGCCGGGCGACGCTTGGTGTCTCGCTGGCGCAGGATCTGGCGGTCGTTCCAATTCTCGCGCTGCTTCCGGTCATGACTGGCGTCTCAGAGGAAGAGGCCATGCTGAACCTGGCGCAATCAATCGGACTGGCGCTTCTGGTTCTGGTCACGCTCTGGCTTTTGGGACTCAGGTTCGTCCCCTGGGTTCTCTACCAGGTCGCGAGGCTCGGGTCCCGGGAACTCTTTCTGGTTACGATCATCCTGATCGCGTTCGGCGTTGCGATCTTCAGTGAAGCAGCGGGGCTCTCACTCGCGTTCGGTGCGTTTCTGGCTGGTGTGGTTGTGTCCGAGTCGGAGTTCTCCCACCAGGTTCTCGGCGAGATTATCCCGCTGCGGGACGTCTTCGCTGTGGTGTTTTTCGCGTCGATCGGACTGTTATTCGATCCGGCCGGTCTGATTGATGACTGGATGCTGATCGGCGGAATGATCCTGCTGATCGTTGTGGTCAAGACACTTATCGCTGGTGCGGCGCTGCGGGTGCTGGGATACTCCGCTGCATCTGCCGCGGCTGCGGGCATTCTTCTCGGACAGATCGGTGAATTTTCGTTCATTATCGCGGGTCAGGCGATCGATCTTGGAATCATCGATGACCGCGTCTACAACGCGGTTCTTGCCGGGTCGATCGGTTCGTTGCTGATGAATCCCATGCTATCCAGGCTGGAAGGACCGTTCGCCCGGGTGATGTCGCTGGTTCCGCCATTTACCGGCCCGTCAGATGTCATCTCGGAGCTGGGCGAGATCGATGATGTCTCACCGGGAGCGCTTCGGAACCACACGATCATCGCCGGATATGGTCGTGCCGGTCGTGAACTTGCCCGGGCATTGCAACGTAGGGGACTCCGATTCGTTGTGGTCGATCTCAACGCGACTACCGTGCGGGAGCTCCGTGCCAGGGAGATTCCCGCGATCTACGGCGACATCGGAAATGAGAACGTGTTGCAAGCTGCGGGCGTGGAACACGCTCGAGTGTTTGCCGTGACCGTTCAGGACCTGATATCGGCACAGCTGGCGATCCGTATAGCCCGGCAGTTGAACGAGTCAGTCGATATCATCGGTCGGGCCCAGAATTACGGGCAAATTCGTCGACTCGACGAAGCAGGGGCAAACGAGATCGTGCAGCCTGCATTCGAGGTCGGGCTGGAATTCGTCCGGCATACGCTTCACCGCGCAGGCGTCAGCATGCAGGAGATCCAGGCGCACGTGTCCAGCCGGCGTCTCGATTACTATGACGTCGAGCGGCAAGAGGATGATCTGCCCTAGGGGCAATACCGAGGGTCCCAGGACGTAAGAAAAGCCGGCACGGCGATGACCGTACCGGCGTTCTGATGGGGTGCCCGGCGGGGCTCGAACCCGCAACCCCTGGTTCCACAGACCAGTGCTCTGCCGATTGAGCTACGGGCACCATGCGCATTGATTGAGCGGGCCTTCGGCCCGACGCGGCTGATTCTATCAGACCCCGGCACAGGTATTCCAGTGCCGGCGAGCCGCGAATCGGCGTGATGGCTGAGTGAGGGCGGGCGAGTAAGCCGAGTTCTGTTTCACGTGGTCATCTATCTCGGACGCCGGCTCACATTCGAGTGACGTCCGGCCGCCATTTTTACGAGGCGACTGCTCTCACCTCGGACCTCGGCGAGCAACCTGCAAACGGTCCGATCGTAGATTGCTGCGGGGGAGGATTGCCCTTTTCACCCCGGCTCCAGCTGCGCTGGGCCGGTACTGGTCTCTGTTGCTCTCACATGGACGCCGTCAGGCGTCAATGTGCCAATCTGGACTGTCAGCGCCCGCCGATAGACGCTTCCCCGGGATTTCCCCGGGCACCCCTGCTCTGTGCAGCTCGGACTTTCCTCTGGCTCGTTCGGGCCAGCGACCACACTGCCCGCCATCACTCAAACAGGGACCCACCGAGGCGGATCCCTGATCGGCGGTGCCGAAGGTGAGATTCGAACTCACACGGGCGTAAAGCCCACTACGCCCTGAACGTAGCGCGTCTGCCTGTTCCGCCACTTCGGCAATTCATTTTCGGCGTCGAAAAGGGCAGAACCCTCTCGCAACCGCGCTCTATAGTTTACCATCTCCTATCGGTGCTCGCAAACGGTCCCAGGTGATCCGGCGAGTTGCCGCGAACCTGCGCTGGAACGCATCATTACAATACTAAGAGAAGGTCAGGCGGCCTTCCACCATGGTTCTGGCAATTGGAGATCGGGGACGATCGCGAGTATGTCCACGAACAGACAGAAGCAGAAACGGGGCAGCTCCCCGCCGCCACGCAGAAAGACCTCGGTGCTCACCATCGCGTTCGCCGTTGCGATGGCGTTTTTCCTGGTGATCGGGATGGTCGCGATCGGCGTGACCGAGTTCTTTGGCGGCAATGATACCGATCCGATGCAGCAGGATTTCGCGCAGGACGTTCCGGATCAGGGAGATGACCAGGAGCAGGAGCTCCGTGATCGGATCGAGGAAGATCCAGAGGACGACAGTGCCCTGGCACAGCTGGCGGTGTTACTGGCGAACTCCGGACGCGTCAACGATGCTATTCCTTACTACGAGGACGCGCTTGAACACCGTCCCGATGACCACACGCTTCGTCTCAGCTTCGCGCAGACCCTCCAGCGTCACGGTTACGATCTCGACGCGGAGATTCAACTGGACCGCGTACTGGAAGGCGAACCATCCAACGTAGAGGCCATGTATCTGCTCGCCGAGATTCGTGAGCGGGGGGACGAACAGGACGCGGCCGACGAACTGTACGAACAGATTCTCGAGACCGATCCGGACTCATTCTACGCCCAACAGGCGCGAGAGCGGCTGGCGAGCGAAGATGAAGCGCCCGATGATGCCGTAGAAGTGGACTGAGGGTCGTGGAACGACGGCGCTTCATACACTTGATACATCGTTACTATCCGTTCCGCGGTGGTTCGGAGAATTACTTCCACGCCCTTTCCGAGGACTTTGCCGCTGACGGTGCGGACGTCCACGTCATTACCACCGATGCATGGGATCTGGAGTATTTCTGGGACCCGCAGCGCCGGCGGGTCGACGTCCCGTTCGAACGCTGTAACGGAGTCAAGGTTCACCGAACTCCGGCGGCGCATCTTCCCTTCTCTAATCTGACGCACCGTGCGATTCGGCGGGTGATGGGTGAGCTTGCCAGGTACCCGGTGCCCGGAACGCGCCGGATACTCGGTCAGTTGTCCAGATTTGGCCCCTGGCTGCCCGAACTGCGATCGGTTCTCGAGCGAGTGGCCCCAGGCGCGAGCCTGATTCATCCCGCGAATATCGCGCTGGAATCGATGATCTCAGAGGCTTCCCGGGTCGCGAAGAGTCAGGATATACCGCTCGTAATCACGCCGAAGTTACATCTCGGGGAAAGTGATCGATCCACCGTTCGGCGCTACTACACAATGCCGCACCAGCTTGATCTGCTTCGCGGTGCGGACATGCTGATGACCCAGACGTCGGTTGAAGCGGACTTCCTTGCTTCTCACGGCGTCCGGGAAGATCGTATACGTGTCGTCGGTCTCGGTATCGAACGGGACGCAGTGACAGGTGGCGATCCAGAACGGGTGCGGCGAACGCTTGGCATTGATGGACCGCTCGTCCTGGCGCTCGGAGCCGCCGCTTACGACAAGGGCACGATTCACTCGTGCCAGGCGGTTCTCAACCTGAACCGCCGGCAGGCCGAACCGGTAACGCTGGTCGTGGCTGGTCCGATCATCAGCAACTTCCAGAAGTATGTCGATTCACTGCAACCTGACGAGCGGCGCTGGATCCGCGTCCTGGGCTACGTAGAAGATGAGTTCCGAACTGACTTGCTTGCCGCGTGCGATCTGTTGACACTTGCATCGCGCTCTGAAGCGTTCGGCTACGTATTTCTCGAGGCATGGGCCAACGGCAAGCCGGTCGTCGGCGCTCGGGCAGGCGGCATCCCGGCGGTAATCGACCATGATGTCGATGGTTTGCTCGTCGATTTCGGAGATGTAAACGCACTGGCGGACGCGTATGACTCGCTTCTGAGTGACCCGCATTCAGCGCGCAGAATGGGTGAATCCGGGAAGCAGAACAAAGTGGTCGATCGTTCGGACTGGTACGAGACGATCAGTGGGGTGTATCGGGAGGTGCTCGGGGTGGAGTCAGGATCCTGGAGGAGCGTCGATGGGGCGGTCGCAGCCAAGGTTTGACACGAACGACGACGTTCAACGTACGCTCGAATCACTGCGCAGTGCAGTCCGGCGGGAGGCCGGGTATCAGCTGGAAGATGACGTCCCCACCGGGCCGCAGCTGTCATCGGTGAGAGACGCAGCTGATCTGGCGTCTGTCTCGGCGCATCTTCCCCTGCAGTCAACTCTCCCGCTGGTTGGACCGCTCGTCGTTTTCATCCAGCGGGTGATTCGGATCGGGCTGCGATGGTATATCAATCCGATCGTCGAGCAGCAGAACGCGTTCAACGATTCCGTGGTGCGAGCGCTTACCGAAATCGAGATACGCCAGGCGGAGTTGAATCGACGCCTGGACAGGCTCGATTCGGGAAACAGGGCTGACGAGGAATGAGAATCGCCATCTGTGCGGCCCAGGTCCCTTTCGCGCGTGGCGGTGCGGAGATACACGTAGAGGGACTGCGTGACGCCCTGGTCAGCGCCGGCCATGAAGTGGAAACCGTCGCGCTCCCGTTCAAGTGGTATCCACAGAGTTCGTTGCTCAAGAGTGCACTCGCCTGGCGCATGATAGACATAACAGAGTCCGACGGGCGGGCGATTGACCTGGTGATCTGCACCAAGTTTCCAAGCTGGGCTGTTCGACATCCGAACAAGGTCGCCTGGATCATCCATCAGTACCGGCAGGCGTATGACTGGTTCGGAACCGAACACAGCGACCTGACGGGAACCCCTGACGATCTAGCGCTTCGCCGCCGCATCCAGCGAATAGACGCACGTGGACTCGGCGAATGCCGGGCGCGGTACGCGAACTCCCGGAACACAGCGGGACGTCTCGAGCGTTACAACGGTCTGCACGCCGAGCCACTTCATGTTCCGATTCAACTGACTGGCCTGGCCCCGGTGGCATACGAACCGTTCATATTTACCGTCTCGCGCCTTGATCGAACGAAACGAATCGATCTACTGCTCCGATCCATCGCCTCGACTGACGAGCCGGTCTCCGCGGTCATCGCCGGTGATGGACCGGAGGGTCCGAATCTGCGCAGGCTCGCTGGCGATCTCGGGATCGACGACAGGGTGACGTTCACGGGGCGCCTCAGTGATGCCGAGGTCGTCGACTATTACAACCGGTGTCGGGTCGTCTATTACGGTCCACTGGACGAAGACTTCGGGCTGGTGACGGTCGAAGCGTTTACCGCCGCCAAGCCGGTAGTGACCGTTGCCGACTCCGGTGGTCCCATGGAGCTTGTCTGTCACGAAAAGAACGGGCTCGTTGCCGCTCAACCGGAACCGGTTGAAATCGGTCGCCTGCTGAGCCGGCTGCTGGACGACCGCGTCGAGGCGGAGCAGCTTGGACTCGAAGGGAAATCGGTGGCTGACGCGATCACCTGGGAACGTGTGGTCGACAAACTCCTGGAGACCACCAGTGTCTAGACCGCGAATAGCCTGGTTCACACCCCTTCAGCCTGTAGAGTCCGGTATATCACTGTACAGTGAGGATCTCCTGCCGAGCCTAGCTTCAGTCATGGACATCGATGTCATCGTCGAGGACTACGCACCGACGGTCCTCAACGGGTCGCCCGGACTGCGGGTCACCTCCTTCAAGCAGTACCGCCGGGCGGACTACGATCTGGCC
>SKKR01000482.1 GCA_007123655.1 Thermomicrobiaceae bacterium | reverse complement strand
GGTGGGCCCGTCAGGACGAATCCTCGGGAGGTCGGGTCCAGTGAGGAGATGGAAGCGTTCCTGCGGGGGATGCTCTGAACGATCTCGACGAGTGATCCCGTCAGGCTAACAAGATGCGAAGGAGCCACTGCTTGACTTCCGAACACGCCCGGAGCGATGACATTCACGCAGGCCAGCCCGTTTTGACGGCCGGCAGTTCCCTGGAAGATGCGTCCGCGGTTATGATCCTGGTGCACGGCCGTGGAGCGACCGCGCGCGATATTCTGGCGCTGACTCAGTCGCTCAACGCGCCAGGAATGACGTTTCTTGCCCCTCAGGCGGGAAACAACACCTGGTATCCGTACAGCTTCCTTGAACCGATCGAGAAGAACGAACCCCATCTGACGAGCGCACTGAATCGATTGGGTGATCTCCTCAATGGTGTGGAGGAATCGGGTATCCCGGCGGAACGCGTTATTCTGCTTGGGTTCTCACAGGGAGCGTGCCTCGCAAGTGAGTTCGCGGCGCGAAACGCCCGCCGGTACGGTGGGGTATGTGCGCTAACGGGTGGAGTCATCGGCCCGCCGGGAACTCCCAGAGATTATCAGGGCTCACTGTCAGGCACGCCGGTGTTCATCGGTTGTAGTGATGTCGATGCGCATATCCCCGTCGAACGAGTCTACGAGACCGAAGAGATTATGAAAGCCCTCGGTGGTGACGTAGTGACGCAGATCTATCCGGGGATGGCGCACACCGTAAACCAGGATGAGATCGAACACGTGCAACGAATCGTGGATTCGGTGCTGCAAAAACAATAGTCTCCAGTGCTTCTTGATGCTAACCGCTGCTGGATGACGGGTTTCCGTCAGAGATCGTCTTGTTCGATTTCGTCAAGGTCCTCGAGCTGCTGTAACTCATCCAGCGCGCCTATATCTTCAAGCATGCGCCCCATCTCGATGAACGACCGGGTCGCATTGTTCAATGCGTCTATCGCGTCCACCAGGCCTGACGGGCTGGCGCTGTCGAGCGCATTTGCCGTGGAGTCGACCGCCCGGCGGTACTCGCCCATGCCGTTCGACCACTGTTCATGCGCATCATTGAACGCGTCCGGCGGCTGGGCGGATCGAGCCTGTTCTTCGACCTGCCTGATCGCGGCGATCTCGCGGGCCATTTCGCTCTGCCAGTCGTCGTCCCGAAGCTGTGGGTTGGCCAGCAACTCGGCGATGTTCTCCATCGTCAGTCCGAACTCCCGCGTGTAGGCGTCCAGAAACTGCAGGTATTCGTCGCGTGTTTCGAACGCTCGCGGTTCGGGAAGATCGGCCGAAAGAGTCGGTTCAGCATCGTCACGATCCGATATGTCGGTTCCAATCTGATCCTCGACCCAGTTCGAAACGATGTTGCCTCCGGCGTCGACGCCGCGATCCCAGAGCAGTCCCCCGGCAACAAGCAACCCGACGAATCCGAGGATGAGCACCAGCACACATCCCCCGCCGATCACGGCGATCTTGCCGCATCCGCCGCCTGAACGGCGTGGCGGTGGGTAGGTTGATTGGATATGACTCAAAGAATGACTCTTTCCCACTCCGGCGCAAAAAGGTACCTCGATCGAGCGATACGGACGGGATTATACGCGCGGACCCGCACTTGCGAACACAAACCCTCCGGAACCGGTGTTTGTCATTCCGTTCACCCGCATCGTAGGCTTGCGGGTGGCGAAACGGAGCGACGAGGTTTTCACAGCGTGTGGCAGTTCGGAGCAGACAACAACGAAAAGGTGCCAACGATGTTCAATACTCCGCTCGTCGCGATAATCAACGATGACCCGGCGTTTCTCGAGTTTATCTCGTCGTTCCTCGAGCAGGAAACGGACTATCGTACCGTGGTGTGGGATGACGGGACTGACAGCCTGACCAGGCTACGAGCGCATCGACCCGACCTTGTGATCCTGGATGTCAAGCTTGGTGATCAGGCAGTCGGTGAACAGATCCTCAGGCAAATGCGAGCCGATGATGTTCTGGCATCAATGCCGGTCATTATCTGTACCGCGGACTCCTCGTTCCTTCGGGCGAACGGTCACGTCCTCGACGAACTGAGTGCTGACGTCCTCGAAAAGCCGTTTGATCTCGAAGTACTGGAAGAGAAGGTTGAACTGGCGATCAAACACAGCCACAGTGGATATGGCGAGCCCGACCCGGTCGGCTAGCCCGCTACGTCACAGATCCCGCTCTCGCGCATCCCTGTTGTTTCGGAGCGCCCCGTGCTGACGTCTTGATCGACCTGACTCCGGATGAACTTGCTTGATGTTGTCATCATCGTCCTTCTTCTGACCGGGATTGGCCTGGGAGTTCAGCGCGGATTCCTTCGGACAAGTCTCGATCTTGTCGTGCTCGTTACTGCCGCATATGCTGGCGCAACACTGTATCGTCCGATCAGGGACCAGATAACTTCGGTCGTCGACGTCGAAGGCGCGAGTACGAACGCGTTCGCCCTGGTTATCGGCGCACTGGGGGTGTTGCTCCTCCTGAACTTGCTCATCGCCTGGACGGTCAGTCCCCATCTGTCAGCGGTGCGCGTCAGTAGCGCGATCCGCATGGCGGACACAGGCCTCGGCGCGATTCCCGGCTTCGTCTACGGATTGTTGTTCGCGGCCATGATGACGCTGACACTCGGGCTGGTCCCCCTTGGAGACTCAGTCGATCGCGCACTGGCCGATTCGAACATGGCCCGGCAACTGCGAGTCGGTGCGACGTCAGTTACGACCGGACTCGCCCAGCGAACCGGGATGGATCTCGCGGACTTCACCTACGTGGTTGTCCCGGAATCCAACCAGGATGTCAGTTACCGCATCCCACCTGCGAACAGTGAGGACATCAATTACCACGAAGGCTATGAAGCCGAGATCGCCAATCTTGTGAACGAGGAGCGGGTTGAGCGAGGAGTCTCATCGTTGAGCTACGATCCCGAACTGGTTCCGGTCGCCCGCGGGCACTCGCACGAGATGGTTGAACTGGGCTATTTTTCGCACACGTCACCGAACACAGGCACGTTGGTCGATCGGCTCAGAGATTACGGTGTTGACTACGTGCAGGCAGGAGAGAATCTGGCGTACGCGCCGTCGGTTAGCGTGGCCCATCGCGGGCTGATGCAGAGCGACGGCCACCGGCGGAATATCCTTGATCCAGGATTTGAACGGATTGGCGTCGGCGTCGTGGTTGCACCGGATGGAACCCTGATGGTGACGCAGGTGTTCGCCCGCTGAGAGCCGATCGTTGTGGGTGCGCTAGAATGAGATTTCCGGGACATATTCAGGTGACCCGACCCATTCACCGGAATCTGACGAGCAGTTGTCGCGCTCGGGATGAAAGGACCATGGATGAACATCATTGTTCCCGTTGCCGGACTGGGTAAACGGCTAAGACCGCACACATGGAGTCGACCAAAGCCGCTTGTCAGCGTAGCCGGACAGCCGGTCCTTGGTCATGTTCTCGACCGTCTCAAGACATTGCCAATCGATCGAGCGGTGTTCGTGACCGGCTACCTGGGCGATCAGATTGAACATCACGTTCGTGCCAACTACGAGTTCGAATCCGAGTTCGTAGAACAGTCGACGCCGAAAGGGCAGTCTCACGCGATCAAACAGGCAAAGGGGCATGTCTCTGGCGAAACCTTGATCGTGTTCCCTGACATGATGTTCGAGGCGGATCTCTCGGAGATCCAGGCGCTACGTCACGATGGAGCCCTGTTCGTCAAGGAAGTCGATGATCCGCGAAAATTCGGCGTCGTTGTGATGGAAGGTGACCAGATTACCCGACTGGTCGAAAAGCCCGAGCAACCCGTCTCGAACAAGGCGGTTATCGGGATCTATTACTTTCGGGAAATCCAGGACCTGTTCGAGGCAATCGACTACCAGATGGATCAGGGGCTCCAGAAAGACGGCGAGTACTACATTGCGGATGCGATTCAGCATCTGATCGATAACGGCAAAAGCTTCACGACGCTCAACGCCACGGTCTGGGAGGATTGCGGCAGTCCGGATGCGCTACTTCACACCAACCGGTATCTCCTCGACCGGCTTGGTGGATCGCCCGAACGAACGGATGGCAATGTGATCATCCCGCCGGTGGTAATCGATCCGAGTGCCACCCTGACCGGCTCAGTGGTCGGTCCGTACGCGAGCATCGGAGCCGGCGTCGAAGTAAACCGTTCAATCGTGACGAACTCGATCGTCGACGAAGGCGCCCACATCGAGACCGCGATGCTGACGGAGTCGATCGTAGGGCGGGAAGCGTTCGTCAGTGGCGATTTCGTGCGGGTGAACGTCGGTGATTCATCCGATATCCTGCTCGCGAAGCAGTCCCGGAACATCTCCGATGACTGATCACGGTTCGGCTCGGGCCCCGGGCGGACAATGGCTCGAACTGAGTGTGGAGTCTGACATCGAAGCTGTTGAGGCAGTGACTGAACTGATGAGTCGCCACGCCCACGGCAGCGGCGTAGCGGTTTACGAGCAATACCGCCAGGACCCGGACGGAGACAATCTGCAGCCCGATCCGACGCGTCCGGTAACCGTCGTGGCGTACGTGCCGGACGGCGCTGAGTCTGCCCAGCAGGTCCGGCTCATCGAAGAAGGTCTCTGGCACCTCAGACACATCGGAAACGTCGGCCCACTGCTTCAATCCGTTCGGCCTGAAGAAGACTGGGAGAATGCCTGGAAGGAACATTTCCACGTTCTCCGGATTGGTCGTCGGTTCGTTATCCGTCCAACCTGGAGGGAATTCGAACGCGGCCCTGACGATCTCGTGATCGATCTCGATCCGGGCATGGCGTTTGGAACAGGCCACCATCCCACCACGGAGCTGTGTCTTCGCTGGCTCGAAGATCTGCCGGTTTCCGATAAGCGCGTACTTGACGTGGGGGCAGGCTCGGGAATCCTGTCAATCGCCGCGTTGCTTCTCGGGGCGTCGTCTGTCGATGCTGTCGAGATCGACGAGGTCGCCGGTCGTGCTCTGCGGGACAACCTCCGCCTGAACGGTGTCGAAGACCAGGTACGCGTGACCGTTGGCGATTTCGGAACACAGACTGGTGGCCAACCCGCCTATGACCTGGTGATCGCGAATATCATCTCCAATGTGTTATTGAAGCTTGGCGCGCCGCTTTCGGCGTCCGTCACGCCCGGCGGGTTGTTGTTATTGAGCGGGGTGATAAAGCAACATCTGGAGCGGGTTCGGGCGTCGTTTGCTGATCACGGGTTCGACGTGGCCGACCAGCGACAGATCGGCGACTGGTACGCGCTGACAATGGTGCAACGTGACTGAGACTCGCTCGCGACACCGTTTCTACGTTCCAGTCGAAGTGAAGCCGGGGGAGGTGATTTCTCTTCCCGGTGAAACGTCTCGCCAGATCCGGCGGGTTCTTAGACTGTCGATCGGTGACGAGGTGACGCTGTTCAATGGGACTGGTTTTGAGACCGTGGCCCGGATCATCGACGTGTCCAGGTCACACGTCGACGTCAAACCGGTAGGTAAGACGGTTGCCGGAACCGTTCCCGGTCAACCGGACGTTCATCTCGGTCTGGGATTGCTGAAGGCGGACAGGTTCGATCTGGTCGTGCAGAAGGCGACGGAACTTGGGGTTAGGTCGGTCACGCCGATTGAATGCGAGCGCTCCGTGGTATCATTATCGGCTGACCGCGCGCAGTCACGGCGCGCACGATGGGAACGAATCTCGATCGAAGCCCTGGAGCAGTCTGGTCGAGCTGATTTCGTTAAGGTGCGCGATCCGATCAGGCTGACTGACGCGCCGGAACAGTTCCGATCCAGCCGGAAGCTGGTCGCCTGGGAACAGGCAAACGGGCGATCGCTGGTCACGAGTCTGGAGCAGGATGACTCCGCGGTTGACGTTCTTGTTGGCCCCGAAGGCGGATTCAGTGAGACCGAGATCGTTCAACTGGGCGCTCACGGTTTTGAGCCCGTCTCACTTGGATCATTGATTCTTCGGAGCGAAACTGCGGCAATCTGCGCGCTGGCGATGATTCGGGCCGTGGCCGAGATTGGTCGCGTGGATAGACTCGGCGGACCGGGTGGAAGATGAGGTCGCACTCGAAATGACTGCTACTCGAACCAGACGCGTCGCCGAGGCGCCGGAGCGGCCGGG
>SKKR01000143.1 GCA_007123655.1 Thermomicrobiaceae bacterium | reverse complement strand
TCGGGCTTTCTCTGGAGGACGCGGCAGAGGGCATCCTGCGTATCGTCAACGAGAGCATGCTTGGTGCGTTGCGCGTTGTCAGCGTCCAGCGCGGGATCGACCCGGCGGAACTGGTGCTGGTGCCGTTCGGCGGCGCCGGGCCGGTCCACGGGGCAGAACTCGCCCGGCTCGCCGGGATCGAAACCATGATGGTGCCGGCAACACCAGGTGTGCTGTCCGCGCTCGGCTTCCTCCTCTCGGACGTGAAAAATGTCTTCAGCCTGACACGAGTCGGCCTGATCGGCCACCTCGACGTTGAGGGGTACAACGACTCGATCTCCGAGCTGATCGATGCCGGCCAGACGTGGCTCGATGCGGAGGGCGTTGACCCGGCGGATCAGGAAGTGGAGATCACGGTCGATCTTCGCTACCGGGGACAGGCATACGAGTTACCGATCGCCATTCCGCCCTCGCTGGACGAAGCTGCCTGGGAAAACGCGGCGCAGCGATTCCATGAGGAGCACAAGCGACGCTACGGCTTCGAGCAGCCGTTCATTGGAGTCGAGGTGGTCACGATTCGAGTCACCGCGATCGGAAACCTGCCCAAGATGAAGCTGGAGCCGATGAGTGATGCCGGACCGAACGCCGACCACGCGCGGATCGGGCTGATGAGCGTCTACTTCAGCGATGAGTGGGTCGAAAGCGGGCTCTATGATCGCTCGCTGCTCCGGACCGGGAACGAAGTCAACGGGCCGGCGATTGTCACACAGCCGGACTGCACAACGGTGATCGGCCCGGGCCAGTCGATGCGGATCGATGGTTTCGGGAACATGATCATTCGAACAGGCGCCTGAGACAGGAAGGGTCAAACCGTACATGACGCTCGATCCTATCAAGACAGAAGTTATCGCAAACGCACTGAAGTCGCTCATCTACGAGATGGATGCCGCCATCGAGCGGACGGCGATGTCGATCATCATTCGCGAGCAGCACGATTTCGGCATGTCGCTCGTGGATGGCCGGGGTTGGGTCGTTGCCGGGACAAGCTTCGCCGGACAGACGCTAGCCGAGTTTGCCACGAAAACGCCGGTCAACCCCGGTGATGTGGTCATGCTCAATGACCCGTATATCTCGAACGGTGAGATCTCGCATCTCGGAGACACCATGCTTGCGGTCCCCGTGTTCTGGCGAGACCGGATCATCGCCTGGGGCATTGCCTGGGGCCATCATATGGATATCGGAGCGCTGGCGCCATCGGCCATGCCGACGCAGGCAACCGAGATCTTTCACGAAGGGCTCCAGATCCCACCGGTCAAACTCTACGAAGACGGTGTACTCAACCAGGGCATTCTGGACATCGTGGCCCGCAACTCCCGGACGCCGGAAATGATGATTGGCGATACGCTCGCGCTGTCCGCGGCCGGAAAGATCGCGGAGAAGCGGGTGGTCGAGCTCTGCGAGAAGTTCGGTGGCGACGCAGTGCTGGAAACATTTCAGGTCCTGTTCGATCGTGCCCGAGACACGATGGTGCAGCTGATCAGGCTCCTGCCGGAAGAGCCGGTCTCGTTCGAGGATGTGCTGGACTACGATGGCGTCAACGACGCTCCGCTGAAAATCAGGACCACTCTCAAGCGGGATGGCGACCGGCTGACGATCGACTACACCGGCAGTTCCCCGCAGTGTGAAGGGCCAATGAACAACCCGCTGAATCCGGGCATGCAGAAGATGCGCTTCTACAACATGATCCGGATCGCCGCGGGCCACCTGATCAATATTGATCCGCAACTCAATGCAAATCAGGGCGTTGAAGACGTCATCGATATCGAGATCCCCGACGACTGTTTCCTTAATCCGACGTATCCGGCACCCGTCTCACTTCGGCATCTGACAGGCGGTCGCACCGGCGAGGTGATGCAGGGAATACTGGCGCAAATCTTTCCTGACTCCGTACCCGCGACCGCCAACGGCAGTCTCAACTGCTACAGCATGCTCGGAGTGGGGCGGTCTCCGGAGGACCGCTGGCTCTGTTTCGAGGTAACGGCCGCCGGCGGGGGCGGACGCCCGTTCGGCGACGGTATTGACGCCTACTGCTTCAATAACCGGCTGAAAAACGCTCCGGTGGAGTTCGTCGAAACGGCGTACCCGGTTCGTGTGGAGCAGTATTCACTGCGACCGGGCAGCGCCGGCCCCGGCAAGCACCGGGGAGGATACGGCCTGATGCGGGCAATTCGCTCGCTCCGGCCGGCGAAGCTGTACTTCCTGGACGAACGCCAGCGCAGCCAGCCCTGGGGACTGTACGGAGGTCGGGCGGCGTCGGCAAATGACGGTTACATCGAACGAGCGGACGGAACCATCGTGATGTTGCCCGGCAAGTTCAATCACTTCGTCCTGCATCCCGGAGACATGTTCGTCATGCGAACCGGTGGAGGCGGCGGCTGGGGCAACCCCTTCGAGCGTGACCCGGAGCGGGTCCGCCGGGACGTCGGCAGCGGGCTGCTCACGGTCGAGCAGGCGCGGGACTGGTACGGGGTCGTGGTTGAAGGCACGCCACCCCGGCTGAACGTTGCCGAAACCGAGGCATTACGAGCGAGTGCACACCCGTTCGAGGAGTGGATCGATCGGGGCGTACCGGTCGCGACTCCGGGGCCAAACACGTACTGGACGCTCGATGACCCGCCGGAGCCGTGGCTGGCAATCCGGCGAAAGGCGCTCTCCGAAGCGAACGCCGGGTTCTGACGAGCCAGCCGCGCCAAATCGAGACGAGGTACTCGGGTGTACGAGCCGATCGAACGATCAATGAGCCGTGCGATACAGCGATCAACGCGGGAAGGAGCCGCTCCTGTGGCAAACATTCTCTATCTCGCTCCCCTGAAGGTGCGAGATCCGGCAGCGATGGGCGCGTCCGTCAGCGGTGCGCTGCGGGACGAAAATGCGGTGACAACGCTCGGGTTCACTCGCGGGCCGCGGCATCTCGAATACCACTATTACGAAGCGATCGTGATGCAGGACCTTATGCACACCGTCGTCCAGGCCGAGCGGGACGGGTACGATGCCGTCGTCATCGGCTGCTTCTACGATCTCGGATTGCAGGAAGCGCGCGAACTCAGCGAGCGGATGGTAATCACTGCTCCGTGCGAGTCGTCAGTGCTACTGGCGGGGTCGCTGGGACACACGTTCTCCGTGATCGTCGGGCGCCGGAAGTGGATTCCGCAAATGCACGACAACGTGCGTCGGTATGGCATGGAGTCCCGCCTGGCGTCGTTCCGCTATATCGATCTCTGGGTGCCCCAGTATCACGAGGATGAAGCGGAGACCGCGCGACGGTTCCACGAGGTTGGCCGCAAGGCCGTCGAAGAAGATGGCGCCGAAACGATCGTGCTCGGGTGCACCGCGTCGGCGGGCTTCTACCAGGAACTGCAGGATGCGCTTGGTGTTCCGGTGATCGATAGTGCGCTGGCCGCGGTCAAACACGCGGAGTATCTGGTTGACCTTCGGGACCGGTTTGGCTGGTCTCACAGCAAGATCGGTGGCTGGGAGTCGCCGCCTGCCAGCGAACTCGCGGAATGGTCACTTCGAGACCAGTACGAACCGGCGAACGTGAAAGAGATCTGGACCGACCTCGGCGTCCTGCCTGGAGCGCCAGTACGGGGGAACTAGCGATGATCCGGCTGACTGTTCTGTATAACCTGCCGCCAGATGAAGACGAAGAGTCGTTCGTGGAATGGCGGTTGAGCCAGCACCAGCTCTCGCAGGGCGGCATCCCCGGCGTTGTGGCGAGCAGTTTTCATCGCATCACTGACGCGCCGGATGGAGGGGCCCCGCCGTACCGGTTCATGACAACGGCGGACTGGCCGGATCGAGCCTCGTTTGAGGCCGGATTCTACGACTCGCAGGTGCAGGCGAAGATGCAGGAGGATGTCAAGCGCATCCGGGACGCCGTTTTCCTGGTGTCGGAGTTGCTCGGTTCGAGCCGGGATGATGGTTTGCAAGAGGTGCATTCAGGTTAGACGTGCAGTTGCGGAACGTATGATCGTTCCGTTAGTCTGAATGGCCGAATGACGTCGGACCAGCGAACGTGAAAACGGGTGCGGGGCACGGAGACAGACAACACGCGGCGACTGGCAGGCGCCGCCCGGAGAGTCCACGGTGTTGAGCACAGGAGGAGGTTGCGTTGCGATTAGCCACTGACATTGGCGGAACATTCACCGACCTTGTCTACATGGACCCGGAAACGAACGTCGTCGGGTTCGCCAAGGCCGCCTCGACCCCGCCGGATTTCGCGACAGGTATTCTGGACGCGATCAGAAAAGCGCCGGTGTCGCCGGAGGCGGTAACGACGTTCGTCCACGGGTGCACCATCGTGATCAACGCGTTGACCGAGCGGAAAGGCGCCCGTACCGCGCTGGTAACCACGGCGGGGTTTCGGGACGTACTGGAGATCGGACGGGCGAACCGGCCGGATCTGTATAACATGAAGTTCGAGAAACAGCCTCCCTACGTTCCCCGGGAGTGGCGATTCGAAGTCGAAGAACGCATGAACTACCGCGGGGAGGTGCAAGTTCCGCTGAACCCGGATTCCGTCAAGAAGGTAGCTCAGACGATCCGTGACGAGGGCATTGAAGCGGTTGCCGTCTGTTTCCTGCACTCCTATCTAAATCCGTCCCACGAAGAAGAATGTGCCCGGATGCTCAGGGAGCAACTTCCGGGCGTGTTCGTTTCAACCTCTGCCGAGATCAGCAAGGAGTGGCGGGAGTTCGAGCGGACGTCTACGGTCGCGCTCAACTCCTACGTGCAGCCAATTACAACGCAGTATCTGGAGAATCTGGAAAGCGCGCTTCGAGACCTGGGACTCACCTCCGGCCTGCACGCCATGAAATCGAACGGCGGGACAAACACCTTTGCGGTTTCGAAGGAGCAGCCGATTCATCTGGTGGAGTCCGGCCCGGTTGGCGGGGTTATCGGCGCCAAAGTCATCGGTGACAGTATCGGGACCGGCAACCTGATCACGCTTGACGTCGGTGGAACGACCGCGAAGACATCACTGATCGAGGACGGCGAAGTCAAGTTCACGACCGAGTACAAGATCGAGCGTGACCCGTTCCACGCCGGGTATCCGATCAAGGTCCCGGTTGTCGACATTGTGGAGATCGGCGCCGGCGGGGGATCTATCGCCTGGGTCGACAAAGCCGGGGCATTGAACATCGGTCCACATTCCGCGGGTGCGGTTCCCGGTCCTGCGTGCTACGGCGCCGGCGGGACGGACCCGACGGTAACGGACGCGAACCTCGTCGCCGGACGGATTAACCCGGACTATTACCTCGGCGGTGAGATCACGGTCCAGGCGGACGCGTCCCGCCAATCGTTGCAGCCGATTGCCGATTCCTTCGGCGTTTCGGTTGAAGAGGCCGCACTCGGTGTCATCCGGGTGGCGGACGGGAACATGATCAACGCGATCAAGCTGGTCTCCGTCCGGCGCGGCTACGATCCCCGGGACTTCGCGCTGGTGGCCTGCGGGGGTGGCGGCCCGATGCACGCCGGAGCACTCGCCCGGGAGCTGCGGATCGGCAAAGTCATCGTCCCGATCAGCCCGGGAACATTCAGCGCCTGGGGCATGCTGGTGGCCGAGCCGAAACAGGACTTCATCCAGACGAGCGTGATCCCCGGTGCTCCTGACTACATGACGAAGGTCGACGAAACCTACAAGACCATCGAGCAGGAGGCGTCCGCGTTCCTTGAATCGGCGGGGTATCCGCTGGAGAAGTCGATGTTCGTGCGCTACGCCGACATGCGGTACCTGGGACAGGAGCACACCGTCCGCGTCCCGGTTGACACGCTCGACTTCGCGACGATCGAGGCGCGGTTCCACGCGGCACACGAGCAGGCGTACACCTTCCGTCTGGAGACGCCGGTGGAGTTCGTGGCGCTGCAAATCACGGCAGTCGTCAGCCAGCCCGCGCCCGACCTTTCTGATTATGCGCCGAACCAGGGGGCGTCCCTGACACCGAAAGGCCGCCGCCAGGTCTTCTTCGAAGAGGGCGAGGTCGACGCCGCGATCTACGAGCGTCGCGACCTGCCGACCGAGGAATGGGTACAGGGCCCGGCAATCATCGAGGAGCCGTCTTCCACGACCGTGGTTCATCCGGAGCAGCGAGCGTGCATAGACAGGATCGGCAACCTTGTGCTGGAAACG
>SKKR01000164.1 GCA_007123655.1 Thermomicrobiaceae bacterium | reverse complement strand
GTCGATGCCGCGCCCAGCGACCGGCTCACCGAAACCAGCCATCGTGACGTCCATTGCGGACGGGCTATAGCCGGGGCCGCTGAGCGGCGGGTAGTTGAACCATCCCGCGTCAGGTCCCCGACCGCTGAAGAAGGCGGCGAACAGGATTACGCCGCCGATGAGGTAGATCCAGTAGCCAAACGCATTGAGCCGGGGAAACGCCATGTCGCGAGCGCCAACCATCAGCGGCAGAAAGTAGATGCCCAGCCCTTCCAGCATCGGAATAGCGAACAGAAACATCATCACGGTGCCGTGCATCGTGAAGAACTGGTTGAATGCTTCCGGGGAGATGATATCCAGGTCCGGACGCGCAAGCTGGATGCGTATGATCAGCGCGAGAATACCGGCCAGCAGGAAGAACACGAACGATGTCACGATGTAGCGGACACCGACCGCGCGGTGATTAACCGCGGACATCCAACCGATGAATCCGGGAGGTCTGGCCCAGGCCCGGTCCAGTCGCTCAACTGGAGTGGACATGCAACCCTTCCCGCGCTACTCGAGGCTGTGGAGGAACTCGACGAGCGCCTCCAGTTCGTCGGCGTCAAGATCCGTCGGCGGCATGCGAACGCCCGGTTTGATCTCGTGCGGGTCGATAATCCATGCCGCCAGGTTTCCGCGGGTGTTGTCTTCGATCCCGGAGCCGATCGTCATCCGGCTTCCGAAATGGGTCAGATCCGGTCCCGGGGCCCCGGCCGGACTCGGCTCGGTGATCCCATCGATGCCGTGGCACATTGCGCAGCCTGCGTCGAAGTAGATCTCCATTCCCGCCTGAAGTCGCTCGTCGACCGGCTCGGCCGCGGGTTCCTGCCGGGCGGCTATCCACTCTTCGAACTCGGTCGGAGACTGCGCGACGATCAGTTTGCCCATCAGCGCGTGCTGCACACCGCAGAACTCGGCGCACTGACCCCAGTAGATATCCTCTTCGTTGGCCTGGATCCACATCAGGTTTTCTTTCCCAGGATTGAGATCACGTTTCCCGGTCAGCTCCGGGACCCAGAAACTGTGAATCACGTCTGCCGACGTGAGCCGAAGCTCTACCGGTTCGCCGGCCGGGAGGTGGATCTCGTTCGCGGTAACCACTTCGTGATCGGGATATCGCACTTCCCACCAGTACTGATGACCGATGACCTCGATCGTCAGGGCAGGCTCCTCGGGAGGCGTGATCAACGCCTGCCCTGTGCGTACCGAGTCGCCCAGCACGACTGCCAGGATGAGCGAGGGGATCGCCAGTCCGGCGACGATAAAAAACGTCCTGTCGCTGATCGGGGGACGTCGATCCGGATCTCCCGTCCTCCGGGCCCGGAGAATCGCGAACAGCAGAAGGATGACGACGACGACGAAGACGATCAGCCCGAGCCAGAACATCACCCACCAGTGAGCGGCGATGTCCGCTGCCCCCGGGCCTCTCGGATCGAGCGCACCACCCTCCGGGCTGCACCCGGCGATGACGAGGACTGAGACCGCGAACAGCAAGCTGTACAGCAGGTGACGTGGCGAGATCATTATCCCCTTACCCTGGCGCTCCGACGAACCCCGGTCGGCCCACGACTGCCGGTGGCGGAATCCATCCCACACTCCGTCCGGACAGGTCCGCTCCACCATGATGGCGCCGTCCACGCAAGTCACGCGCCGCCACTATGCCGGGGGCATCAAGGACCGGTCGTGACGGACGCGCCGAACGGGACGTTTCCAGGGCCGTGATATCTGCAGGTTCCACGGATCAGAAGAGCATGCCCCGGGACCGGGTCTGTTCGAGGTGAGCGGAGCTCAAGGGGAACGGAGCGAAGCGATGAGAGCGGAAGACGACGCGTGGGTGTTAGCCGACCTGAAACTTGAGTGACAACTCTCGAAAGAATCTCGAGGCGTAACTCGCCACTCCGGTTACGTTGAAGAAGCCTCTGGTGAACGAATCGCCGAGCGTTCTATCTCAGATGATGCTCTGAATCAGTCATCGCGGAATTCGCAGCCATTTCTGATTCCATCCCTTTTTTGAAGAGGACTGCTTTTGCGCGTCCAGTACGCTTCGCCGCGTACATTGCAGCGTCCGCGCTGCGGATGAGTCTGGCCGGGTCATCATCTGGCGTCTCGGTGAACGCGACCCCGATACTGACGGTCAATGTCCAGGATACTCCCGCCGGAACCGACGTATCGAACTTACTGAGCACCCGGCTTGCTATTTCCATTGCTTCATACTCGTGGCGAAGACCCGGAAGCAACATTGTGAACTCGTCTCCGGCGATCCGCCCGACCGTATCTTCAGGACGAAGCGCCGAACGAATATGGGCGGCGACGTCCAGAAGCACTTGATCCCCCGTATCGTGTCCATACGTGTCATTGATCCGCTTGAACCGGTCAATGTCCAGGAACAGGATGCCGATACCACGCCCCGGCTCGACATGGCGAAGCGACCGCATCAACTTGTTCAGGAACATCGCCCGGTTGGGTAGATTCGTCAGCGAATCGTGATAGGCAAGATGCGTGAGTTCATCTTCCAGCACCTTGCGCTCGGATACGTCCCGCGAATTCAGCACCAGGCCGTTGACCCCCGGATTTTCCAGTTCAGACGAGACAATCGTCTCCAGATGGGTAATCCCGTCTTCCGGTCGATGCATGCGCCATTCCACGCGTGCCCGGTCCGCTGCTTCAGATGCCACGCGATCCAGCGCATCGATTAGTTGCTGCCTGTCATCCGGATGGCACCAGTCCGCCAGATCGGTATCGATCAGATCGCCCGCGGAGAAACCGGTTATCTCCAGCGACGAGGGTGACTGGAATCGGCAGTTTCGGTTTCGGTCAACGACGGTGATCAGATCCGAGGAGTGTTCAACCAGCGCCTGAAACCGTGCCTCGCTTCGCTCGATTGCGCGACGTACTCCCAGGTCTGCGTTTTCTCGAAGCGTTACAACCTGGCGTGCGAGCACCAGTCCTGCAAGGACGAGCAGGATGATCAGAACCAGGCCGAGGTCATCGACAAGCGACGGTGCCGCCAGGATCAGCAGTACCGCGAAGGCAACCGCAGCGCCGACGTACGGAATCAGTCCGCGCACGCGCGTGACGAATTCCCCTGGCAACGTTGACGTCACTCCCCGACGAACGACGTCACAGTGACGCTGGGGACTCGCCACAAGCAATCCGTAGCCGATGAGCCAGAGGATGTAATCCCACCCCCCGAAGGTGTATGCGTCCCGGGATTCCTGAAAACTCCAGAGCAGGTTCGCGGCGGCGATGAAAAGGAGCCCGGCTCCGAACAACAGGAGCACGCCGATCGACCCCGTCTGGGGTCTCCGAACGAGCATCGTGAAGACAGCAATGATCAGGAGTGCGTCGATGAATGGATACAGCAGTAACAGCGCGACTTCAACCGGAAACGACGCCTCCCGCAGGTGCTCGGGGCCGATGATCAGATACGAGACCAGTGCCAGAACCCCGACGAGGATGATCGCGGAGTCCAGCAGATAGCGAGTCCATTCCGGGACCGATATCGCAACGGCAGGAAACCTGACAACGCCGGCGAAAAAGAGCAGTGTTGCCGAGACGTAGAAGAGATCCGCAATGGACGGAAACGGCGCCGTTCCCGCGACGAGGACGAAGTACGCCCAGAGACCGTCGGCAAAGCCCCAGAAAAAGAAGCCAGCGCCGATCAGGGTCCACGCCTGGCGGTTCCCGCGATCGCTTCGGGAAATAAAAGCGGCCCGCGTGGCGAACAGGGCACCGAGTGCAAGCACGGGGAGGTACCCGATTTCTGCCACGAGCGTGGCCGTTGTTTCGCCACCCCACTCAAGCAGCAGCCAGCCCGCGTACAGCACGATGTACGCGACAAGCGCCAGGAGAAGCAGATTACCCCAGTCCGCGTACCAGGAATCAGACCTTCGGCCGGATAGTTCCAGGTTGCGCTGCTGCGTTGACTTGTCGGTGCGGCCAGCGGAAAGTTCGGCGTTCACGTACGGAACCTGTCCGTTTGCATCGAGCGGCGTCGGAAAGTGCGAACCCGCTGATTTCAGTGTAGGCGACTACCCGAACGATGCGTATAACGAAGCTGTCCCGGTCGGGAAAAAACGTCCGTACCGGTAGCCGCTGCCGACAGTACCTGGTTACAGACCGTAGCTTGACCAGCTTGCTGTTACACTCTTTCAAGATGAATTTGCCCGGCGCCTGCTCGCTTGGCCGCATACATTGCCGCATCGGCCGTTCCGATGACACTCTCCGCGCTCAGTTCCTTGCTCGTCACCACCGCGATGCCTATGCTGATTGATACTCGTTTGGACTGACCGGCAAAGTCGAGCGGCTCCTGCAGTCCGTCCCGCAGGCGCTCGGCCACTCTTCGTGCGCCGGATTCACTTGCCAGATCGGTCAGCAGAACGGTGAACTCGTCTCCAGCCAGACGAGCGAACGTGTCGCCCGGCCGCAACAGCCGGGTAATACGCTCGCTGAGCGCCACGAGCAGGGCGTCGCCGGTTTCATGGCCGAAGGTATCGTTGATCTGCTTGAGCCGGTCGAGATCGAAGAAGATCACGCTGAGCACGGTCGAACGTTCCAGGTTTCGGAGGGCTTGCTCGAGCGCCGGAACAAAGTGCGCCCGGTTCGGGAGTCCGGTCAGCGGGTCGTGGTAGGCCTGGTGCGTCAGCCGTTCTTCCAGAATTTTCCGCTCGGTGACATCCCGCGAGTTCAGCACGAGCCCGCCGACGGTCGGGTTTGACAATTCGTTGGTCACGATCGTCTCAAGGTGAAGCACCGGCAAACCCGGTCGCTGCATGCGCCATTCCAGCCTGGCGCGGTCCGTTACACCGTTCAGGACATCATCAAACGTGTGTAAGACATGTTCCCGATCCGCCGGGAGGATCCACTCCGGGAACTGTGTCCCGGTAAACGCGTTCGACTGCTGGCCTGTGACTTCCAGCGCGGACGGAGACTGAAACCGGCACCGCAGATCCTGGTCAAGCACCGTGATCATGTCTGAAGAATGCTCTACAAGCGCCTGGAACCGTTCCTCGTTCTCCCGTTTCACTCGCTCCACGCTGAGCCGGACGTTCTCCTGGTGTGTGGCGACCTGACGGAAAATGAACAGTGCCAGGAGGGCGAGCATCAGAATGGTCACAATCCCGAAACGGTTGAGGAACTCCGGCAGCGATGTGAACAGAACTGCAGCCAGTGCGACTGCAAGCGCGGCGTACGGAGTGCGGGACCTCAATCGTTCAGCAATGGTGTTGGAAACAACTGGCACCAGCCGCCGTCTGGTGATGTCGTAGTGGCGCTGTGGACTGGCGACCAGCAGCGCCTGGGCGATCATCCAGAATGCGTACGCCACACCTCCCGTGGTGAACATGCCCCGGACATCGAGAAACGCCCACCAGAGATCCGTGATGGCGTAGACCACCAGCCCGGCGCCAAACAGAACCAGCACGTCGGTCGCGTTTTCCCTCGGGCGTCGCAGGAAGATGCTGTACAGCGCGACAAGCGCGAGCGTGTGCGTTACCGGATACGCGAACAGGATGAAGGCGTCAACGGTCACATCAGTGAACTCGAGCAGACCCGGCCCGATGATCAGCGATGCGGTCAGGACCGCCAGCCCCAGGACGATGATCCCCGAATCCAGCCAGAATCGCGTCCGCTCGGGCCGGGACAGCCCGGATGCGGGAAACATCAGGATACCGCCAACGAGTACCAGTCCCTTGATCATGAACGCGGCGTCCGTCCAGGACGGCAAGGGAACTGAATGCCGCGTGATCGTGTAGTACGCCCAGAAGCCGTCCGCGACAAGCCAGATCAGGAACGAAACCCCGATGACCGCCCACGCCCTCCGGGCTTGCGGGTGCAGGATCCCTGACCGTGCCGCCCGGAAGGCAAAGAGCACTCCGGTTGCCATAACCGGCAGGTACGCGAGTTCCTGCGCATAACTGGCGATTCGATTGTCACCGGTCTGGAAGGGAAGAAACGCGATATATGCCGCGACATAGAGGAGCAGGCCGGCCAGGACGAGGTTCCCCCAGTCCGAATGCCAGGCAAGGCTCGACCGACTACCGACCGGGTCGGTCAGATCGCTCGTCTGCGATGATACCGGGTTCGAACGAGCAACAGATTGCTGCGCCATTGCCTCTGACTCTTCGGTCCAGATCCTCTTGGGATCGAAAGCACCACGGATACAATGTACGAACATCGGGTT
>SKKR01000291.1 GCA_007123655.1 Thermomicrobiaceae bacterium | reverse complement strand
TCACCGATCTGTGTCAGGTCGACGCCGAATCGCCCAGAATCCGCTCGATCTCGTTCAGCAGGCGGTCGATGTCGAACGGCTTGGGGATGTAGCCTTCAGCTCCAAGTTCCTGTGCGATCGAATTGCCCGCCTGGACGGCCGTCATGACGAGAATCGGCGTGGAATCGCCTCGCTGTCGAAGGCGCGCGACCAGCTCCTGCCCGGTCATCACTGGCATCCAGAGATCGAGGACAATGAGCGCAGGCGATGCTTCTTCCGTAAGCTCAAGGGCTTCCATTCCATTTCGTGCCACACGGACCGGGAAGCCCTCGGCATCCAGGATGTCCTCGATCGTGACCAGGATGTCCTGGTCGTCATCCACTACCAGAATTAGCCGTGACATGCTCCTCCGCGGGTGCCCGAGCCGTACTGCCTTTCGGCAATCTCACGTAGAAGGTCGAGCCTTCGCCTTCGCTACTCTCAACTCGAATCTCCCCGCCGTGTTGATCTACGATCTCCTTGCAGATGTAGAGACCAAGTCCAATGCCGGGTTCCGCGCCATTGTTCGAGTCACTGCTCCTGAAGTAACGGTCAAACACTCGCTCCTGATCCTCGCCTCGTATACCCGTGCCCTGGTCTTTCACGGAGATCTCGATTACCTCACCCAGATCGCGTGCTCGCAGCGAGACGTTACTGCCCCGCGGACTGTATTTTCGCGCGTTTTCCAGCAGGTTCTCAATAACCTGTTGAATCCGGATCGGATCGACCGTTCCGACCAGGGTTTCATCAACGTCCGCCTGGATCGGGTGCGTGCCATAGCTTGCCGACCGTTCAACGGCGTCGTTGATTAGCACGTTCAGGTCTGTCGTTTCGACGTTGGTCAGGAGTTCACCGCGTTCGATCCGGGAGGCGTCCAGCAGCCCTTCCACGAGCGACCAGAGGCGACGGGTCTCCCGATTCAGCCGCGAGATCGATCGGCGCTCGGGCGCATCGTCCGGAAGACTTGTGAGCCGCCGCTCAAGATGCTGTCCGGTGGCGAGAATCGTAGTCAGTGGTGTCTTGAGATCATGGGCGGCAACGGAGAGAAACTCATCCTTCAACCGGGCGGTCTCCTCGCGGGCGGCGAGTTCAGCGTGCGCCAGAACGAACCTGCGATTCGCCAGAATGACTCCGATCTGGTCCGCGAGAATGCCGAGCAGGGACAGGTCGTCATCAGCGAAAACGGGCGGGTTCGGGGAATAGAGCGCGATCACGCCGGTGGGAGAACCTTCCGCGACGATGGGTGCCGCCATCACCGCGTAGGCATCGTTTTCGATGTAGAGATCACGGTGTTCCGGATCATCCGCAAGCGTGTCGAGGGAGAGCACCGGCCGGTTCTGAAGGAACGCCTTTCCGGCGATCGTCTCCCCCGGCCGAAAGCGGTGATCGGGGAAGTCGATCGTTCCGGTTTCGGGGTTCCACATGCCGATGACGGCGAACGGCGCGCCCACGGTCTCGGCAATTACGCGTTCTATGTGCCGGGAGACATCGCTGTTCGACGACCAGCGCGGGAGCTCCAGCGTATGTCGCAGGAAACGCCTCAGCTCGGGCTCCTGCCAGGAGCGTCGGACGAGTGCCGGAGGAGTGAACCCGACAAGATACAGGAATCCGGCGAGGACCAGCATACCTTGCCGCGTAATCTCCACCAGGTCACTGACCAGCCCGCTCAGCACGAGATTGAAGACATTCGAGAACAGCGCAATCCCGAGAAAGGCCGAGGCGATACTCAGAGATCTGAGTCGCTTCCGGGTGATGCCGTTGGCGTGAACCGAGCCTGCCTGGAACTGACGCGCCGCGTAGATCGACGCCGCGGCGAAATAGCTGACCAGTGCGGTGAGCGCAAACGGGTTACCGGGTCCCGGATACACCGTGAGCGCCCAGGATCCCAAAAGCCCAATTTCGGCGAGTCTCATGACCCGCGGGGAGACGCTCGAGTACTGCCACGCAAGCCTGAGCAGCACATAAGGCAGCGTGAGCACCAGGATCGCGGGGAGCAGTTCGGAGACCGGGGACGGGGCGAATGCAAAGATCGACTGAACGAGTGAGTACCCGAGAACGATCACGAGCAGGCCGAAAAAGACCAGCACGGTGACGTTGCTTCTGGTCGGGCGCTGGACGGTGTTCAACGCGATGTAGATCGCGATTCCGAGCAGGAGTAGTTGCGCGGTGTAACCCGCGGCATCTACCGCGTTCATGGTGACCGGTCCCGTATCATGAGCCTGCCCGTCAGAATCGGAACACGCGCGATCGCTCCGACGTGCCTCGAAGACAAGCAACTGAGCACGCCGATCAAATCTTTACGCAAGATCGTTGCCCCCGAAACCGGGCAGACGGCGATCTCCGCTGTCAGTCTGGTTCGACGACGGAGTAGAAGTGGGGCTCACGGTGGTCAAGCATCGGAACGACGGTCCCCAGCACGTGCTCCTTGAACATGTCGGTTTCCCGGTGGGCGTCAACTGCCGCCTGGTCCACGTACTGCTCATACAGCAGGAACCTCCGGGGATCCTCCAGGGACCGGTTCACCACGTACAGCAGGCATCCCGGCTCCTGATCGGAGTTGCAGTAGTCCACCATTCGCTTCAGTACCTCCGCGACCTCATCGTCCTTGCCTTCCTGCGTGTAGTAGTTCGCCACTAACACGATCATGTGCGAGCTCCTCTCATGGCACGTCGGCCTTGCGGCCGTTTGTCTCGGCCGCTTCGTCAACAAGAAACTCCAGACGGTTGCCCGCGGGATCATAGCAGAAGAAACGCGGCCTGCCGGGGATGTGATCCGCTTCGAGTGTCTGCTCGCCATTTCGTTCAAGCCGTTCCCGGAACGGTTCAAGCTCGTCAACTTCGAAACAGATGTGTCTGCGGACGTCACCGGGATCGTTCGGCTCTTCGATCAGATGGAGTTCGTTTCCACCGATGCGGAACCAGGTGATGATCGGCACGCTGGTCAGGGATTCCGGGACCGGGAGTTCCTCGAAACCGAGGACGTCCCGATAGAAGCGGACCGAGGCGACGTGGCGCTCCGGCGGGATCGATATCGCAACGTGGTGAATTCCTCGTAGTGTTGCCATTTGCTGTACTCTCGCTCCCGAAGCTGGTGACGAACCGGCGTCCACTTATAGCATCCCCTGCCCGATTCTGGAATCCGGGTCGGCGCCCGAGCTCTCCGTTATACTGCGGCAGGTACGCTTGAGACATCGCGAACGCCTGTCAATACTGCGGAAGGTACAGAGATGCGGATCGCTATCATTTCGGACTCGCACGGGAACCTCGCCGCACTGGACGCGGTGCTTTACGATCTCGACAGAAACGGCCCGTACGATCAAGTGATGATGGGGGGCGATGTTGCCTACGGTGGACCGTTCCCGGCGAACTGCATCGAGCGGATTCGAGAACGAGGGTATCCGGCCGTGCGCGGCAACACGGACCAGATGATCGTCGATGCCGCGCGTGGTACCGGAGATGCCCACGGTAACTGGGTTGTGGAGCAACTCGATGACGACGCGATCTCGTATCTTGACGCCCTCCCGGTGCAGCGTCAGATCGAGATTGACGATGGAGACGTGCTTGGACTGGTACACGCCACCCCATGGAGCATCTACGACACAGTGAGGCCAGATAGCTCCGATGTCGATTTTCGCCGCATGCTGAAAGAAGCGGGGACCAACGCGCTGGCGTACGGGCACATTCACCTGCAACACCAACGTTCCCTGGAGAGCGGGCTGGTGATAGCCGTCGGTAGCGTCGGGTTACCGTTCGATGGCGATCAGCGAGCGATGTATACCGTTATCGAGGCGACCGCACATGGCTGGAACATCGACTTCCGTCGTGTCGCATACGATGTTGACTCCACGCAGCGAGCGGCAGCCGAACATGGCGGACCAAATGCCGAGAACTTCTCGCGTCTCGTTGAGCGCGCCACGCCACCGGCATGAGGCGACCCGATCTCGCACCACTTGAACACGCCGGCCGGAGGTGGTCAGGGACCGCCGGGCCGATGGGCCTGTGGTAGCATTTCCTGTTGATCGGCGGAGCCATGTTCAAACAGGACAATGAATCGAACGTGACACGTTTTCTGTTCGCCATCCTGCTGATTATCGTGTCGGTTGCACAGTTCACCTGGCTTTCGGCGGCCGGGTTTCTGGGAATCTCGCCGAACCTGGTGCTGGTGTTTGTGCTGATCCTTGCCGGTCGTTACGGAGCTCGCGAGGGGGTTGTCTGGGCGTTCGCCGCGGGAATTCTTCTCGACCTGCTCGCCCTCGATCCGCTCGGCTCCAACGCGCTGGCGCTGATTCCGGTCGCGTTGATCGGGTCAGTTGCCCGTCGGTCAATGCTACACAGCGGGCTTCTGATGATCATGCTGATGGTCATCGCCGGAACAGTCACCCATTTCGTTGTAGCCTCGATAATCGATACACTCATGGGCAGTGGATATTCGCTATCGGTGAGTATCCGACTGGGGCTGGTGACCGCGTTCTTGAACGCACTCACCGTCCCACCGTTGTATGGACTGGTCATGTTGCTCGATCGTGTGGGAGTCCAGCGTGTGGCGCAAGCATAAGCGCATGGAGCTGGTCCGGTTCGCCGATCGTCGGAAGTACCGGACCGAAGAGCGCTCACCCGACGAAATCACCATGACTCGACGGATGTTTGCCCTCAAAGGGCTCGTCGTCACCGGGTTCGCGGCGCTCGCGGGCAAGCTGTGGCAGATGCAATTGCTGGACTCGTCTGTTTACGAGACCGCCGCGGAGGGAAACTACATCGATGATCAGCCGATTCCGGCGCCGAGAGGGATGATTCTGGACCGGAACGGCGAGATCCTGGCGGACAATCGCATCAAGTGGTCCGTTACGCTGACGCCGGCACAACTCCCCTCCAACGATTCTGAACGCGAGTACGTTCGCGAACAGGTGATTGCCGCCCTTGATCTCAAGGACATGCTGGCGATCCGCCGCCACGCAGTCCCACACGACATCGATGACGATCTCGCGCAACTGATCGCGCGAAAGACCGGTTTCGACGAAGACGAGATTGCCGAGCGAATCTCGGCGTCGCGAGAAGTCGACAACGTAATTCCGCTGCAAGAGGACCTGGACGACGACGTTGCCGCGCAACTCTACGACATCGCGCGGACGATCCCCGGCGTCGTTGTGATCAACCTGTTCGATTACATTGTCGAGTCTGACCCGGTGGCAGCGGAGCCAAAAGTGCTCAAGGATGACATCCACCGCGAGGTTGCCCTGGCGCTCGAAGCCAACAGGATGTACCTGCCGGGGATCAACGTGGACGGAGAAACGCTGGTGCGCCGGTACTCTTCCGGGCCAGAGTTCTCTCACATTCTCGGATATGTGGGTCCGATCACGGACGAGGAGTATGAAGAATCGCTCAGCATGACCGGGCAGAGTCCGTATCTTCGCACCGACGACGTTGGCCGGGGTGGTCTGGAGCAAGCGCTGGAGGACCGGCTTCGAGGTCGACGCGGCATCCGGATCGTCCAGCAGGATGTGCGGGGAATAACGATCAATGAACTGGAAGACCGCCGGATCGAACCGATCCCGGGGAGAAATGTTCATTTGACAATCGATTCCAGGTTCCAGCAGGCGGTGACGCGGGCATTGCAGGAAGGGATCGACGAAGCGAACGCGGCGGCCGAAGCGGAAGACCGCGAACCGGTCGGTTCCGGAGTCGTGGTGGCGATCGACCCCCGCAACGGAGACATTCTCGCGCTAGTTAGCCTTCCCAGCTTCGAGAATCAGAAGTTCATTGACGGGATCAGCCAGGCCGATTACGAAGCGCTCGTGGAGGACCCGTTCAATCCGCTGACGAACCTCGCGGTGAGCGGGACGTTCCCTCCCGGATCGACAATCAAGCCCTTCTACGGATGTATGGGTCTCGAAGAGGGAACGATTGCGCGCGACACACATTACTACTGCGCTGGATCGATCGATGTGCCCACGGTCGGATATCAGGCAGAGCACAACACCTACGTCTGCTGGTTCCGGGAAGGACACGGTGCGGTGGCGATAGAAGAGGCGATCGCGGAGTCCTGCAACGTCTTTTTCTACAACGTTGGCGCGCCGAACCAGACTCCGCCCGGAGCCGATGAACCACTGCACTACTTCCTTCCCGGAGACTCGGTGCCGAACTACTTCGAAGGTCTTGGGATCGAGCGTATCGAAGAATACTTGCGAACCGAATT
>SKKR01000378.1 GCA_007123655.1 Thermomicrobiaceae bacterium | reverse complement strand
TTTCTTCATACTGCTCTGGCTCCTTCAGCCGGGTTGGACGCTTGCCAGTGAAGACCCGATCCGCCTGGGTATCGAACCCGTTGATTCAGAGCACTCCTTTTTCGACATTTCACTCGATCCCGGTGAATCAACCGAGTTGACGGTTCGCTTCTGGAACTACGGCAAGGTCGGCACCGGCGCCTCGGTCTACGCGGCGGATGTCTACACCATTCCCGGAGGCGGGATGGGCATGCGCGAGATCGATGATCCGCATACCGCAGCCACGGAATGGATCCAGTTCGACCATGCCGAGTTCGAACTCGAGCCGGAACAGGCAATCGAACAGACGTTTACGGTGGCAGTTCCGGACGACGCGAGCCCTGGCGACTACATCAGTTCGATCGTTATCCAGAACACCGAGCCGCTTACCGTCGGGGATGATTCCCAGCAGTTCGATCAGACCGTACGCCAGGGGATCGCGGTGGCGATCGACGTTCCAGGTCCGCGTGAACCCGCGCTGGCGATCGGTGGGGCGGAGCACCGATTCGCCGGGGAGCACTCGCTCGTTGCAATCGATATTGAAAACCCCGGAAACGCACACCTGCGGCCGTCTGGCGAGTTCACCCTGCTCGATGCGGACGGTGACGGCATCGTCGCGAGCGACGTTTCGATGGACACCGTCTACGCGGGAACCGGGACTGTGCTCGAGGTGCAGTTCCAGGGCCGGTTGAGTCCCGGGAACTACGGCGTGGCACTCGAGTTGACCGACGAGGAAAGCGGAGCTGGTGTTTCCGATGAGTCGCTTCAGTTCACGGTTCCGGATCCTGACCCCCAGCCAGACACCGACGCCAGTGTCGCAGACCCTGTCGCGCAGCCGGCGGAAGACGAGACAACCGCCCTGGACGACCTGGGCGCGAGTATCTGGGTTGGAGGAGTGCTGGCCGTACTCGGGGTCCTCGCGCTCCTTGCCGTGATCGTCATCCGCCAGCGCGAACAGCAACCTGTTCCGGAGACACCGATTCGTTCATCGCCTCCGTCTCGTCCCGCTGCGCGGGTTCACCCGCCCGCCGCGCGGCCAGACACGGGTCCGCCGCGGTCGCTTCGCCAGTTGAAGCCGCCAGGAAAGCGATAGCCGGCACCTTTTTCCGGAGTTGCACCGCGGGCCACCATTCCGTACCCTGTCGCAAACGTTGCCGGTCAAAGGGGCCGGTTGCACTGTCCGCGCAAGGATGAGAGGGTCACGTTGGTCTCCGGAGAACGTCAGCCGCTATTGATTGGCAAGAAACCGGACTGGTTCAAGGTCCGGCGGAATCACTCCAGCAACTACATCGAACTCAAGCAGATCATGCGATCCCGTGGACTTCACACCGTCTGCGAGGAGGCACGCTGTCCGAACATCTACGAGTGCTGGAGCAAACGGACCGCTACCTTCATGATTCTCGGGGACCGGTGCAGCCGGGCGTGCCGGTTCTGCAGTGTCGCCTGGGGCCGGCCGAACACGGTTGACGAGACGGAGCCGGCCAAAGTGGCGGACGCCGTGGAGCAAATGGGGCTCAAGTTCGCGGTGGTGACCTCCGTAAACCGGGACGAACTGCCGGACGGCGGCGCCTGGATTTTCGCCGAGACGATCCGGGAGATCCGCGGCCGCCTGCCCGAGTGCGGCGTCGAGGTCCTGACACCGGACTTCATGGGAAACTGGGACGCGCTTCAGACCGTGCTGGACGCGAAACCGGACGTGCTCAACCACAACATCGAGACCGTACCGCGCCTGTTTAAGCCAGTGCAGCCCTGGAGCGACTACCAGCGGAGCCTGGACTTCTTCGCCGAGGCGCGCCGTCGCGATCCGGACATGATCACCAAGTCCGGCCTGATGGTTGGACTGGGCGAGAGCCGGGATGAAGTCATCGAGGTCATGCACGAGATGCGAGAACGGGACGTAGATATCCTGACGCTGGGGCAATACCTGCCGCCGTCGAAGCGCCATTACCCGTTGCATCGCTACTGGACGCCGGAAGAGTTCGGGGAGTTGAAAGAGATCGGGGAAGGGCTGGGGTTCGGGCATGTCGAGTCCGGGCCGATGGTGCGCTCCTCCTACCATGCCGGGGACCAGCTCGCGGAACTCCGCCGGATGCGCGCGGAGAAATCCGGGCGGTTGCAGGCATAGCCCAGAGAGAGGAACGGCAGGCACTGATGAGCCGGGAGCTATCGGTCGTCGACGCCGGGATGCTCGACTATCTCGATGCCTGGTCACTCCAGAAGTCGCTGGCGCGCCTGCGGCGTGATGAGGTGATCTCTGACACGCTGGTCCTGACCGAGCACCCGCCCACGTATACGATCGGCCGGCGAGGCAGCCGGTCGAACCTGCTGATCGATCAGGCGACGCTTGACCGGATCGGTGCGCGTTGCTACGAGGTCGACCGGGGCGGGGACATCACGTTTCATGGGCCGGGTCAACTCGTTGGCTACCTGATCATGGATCTTGGCCGGGAAGAGCGGGGGTTGCGACGGTTCGTTGGGAACCTGGAAGCCGCGGTGATCGGTGTGTTGTCAGGCTTCGGGATTTCAGGAGAGCCGGCGCAGGGGAAACCCGGTGTCTGGGTGCACGGGCGGAAGATCGCGGCGATCGGGGTCGCGGTCTCCCGGCGAGTGACCTATCACGGCTTCGCGCTGAACATCGATCCCGATCTGAGGTACTTCGACTATATGATCCCGTGCGGCATCCCGGGATCCGGCGCGACGTCGATACGGCGAGAGCTTCGCCGGACGGTTGCCACTGGCGAAGTGAAGGAGCGTATCGTTAGCGAGATGGCGGGGAAGTTCGAGCGAGTACCGGACGGCGGCAAGGACCTCGCGTCACTGCGGGCGGAAGCAGACGAGTCCGGCAAAGCATCTGCGCCGGCTAGCTGATCGCCTCTTCCCGGGAGACCGGTTTGTCCAGATCGAGTTCCCCACCGCGCTCGCGGATGAACTGGATCAGGTAGTCGGGATCCAGGAACTCGATCCCGATGATCCGGCCATTCTCGTCCACGTCCATGTAGACGTCAGGACCGACCTCGAGTGTTTCGGCGACCTCACCCGGATTGGCGTAGATGTAGAGAGCATTTGCCGTAGAACTCAGTTCAAACTTCATCTCGTGCGCCCCTTTCGAATGACTGTGATGATGCGTGCTACGGTTTCCTCGTCGCTTCGGTGTTCCTCAAAGACAACAGAAAGTGTGTTGCCGAACTCGGTGGTGTACTCTGCAATAAGCCGTCCGCTATGGCCAGAGTAAACGCGATCTGGATTCTGAATTGTACGAATTACCTGGCGTCTGGATATACTGCGTTCACGCATGCGCTTCCAGGCGTGCGGATCGAACTCGAAGGTTGAGTATTCGTGGCTCATTGAGGCATCATAACACGAGGCTATAGATTCGGGAGTTCTGAATTGAGTGAGTGCACCGACATAGAACTCGGCACCATCACACAACTTCAGGTCCAACAGTCCAGCCTGAAAGTCGGCGAGGGTCGGGACCGGCACTACGACCCAGCGCCGATCCGCGTGGTCAGACAGTTGAGTCTGGATCCAGGTGGTGTCGTGGGATGGGACGATCAGGGCGACCGGATCCTGGACGTGCACCACGCCGAGCATCCAATGTCCAAGAACCGCGATGGTGACAACGGTATCTCCATCGGCTTCGTCTCTCACTATGATCTTATGCGGTCCCGAGTCGGGGAGCATCTGGCGAACGGACTCGCCGGTGAGAATATCCTCGTGGAGACAGATCGAACGTTTACCAGCGACAATCTCCCCGAGCGCCTGAGGATTGAGCGCGCCAACGGCGAGGTCGTCGAACTCGTCAATATCCGGGCTGCCGAGCCGTGTGTGGAATTCACCCGGTTCGCCATGCGATACCCGGCGAACGAGCGCCCGGACGCGTCCGTCACCGAAACGCTGGAGTTCCTGCGGTTCGGGATGCGGGGGTACTACGCCACCTACCTCGGCGCGCCGGTCACCGTGGAAACCGGCGATCAGGTCCGCGCGTTTCGGGAGTAAGCCGGTACTCAGGTCATGTGATGCTGGTACTCCGAGGACGCCGTGATCGGACCGTTGTGGGATACAGACCGGTCGTAATCGGGCGTACTCTATGAATCAGAGTCGCGGAGTCTGCTCGATCGACTTCGTGACCCGATTGAACGACCAGCGGATGTGATGATCCTGACGGCAAGTCTGGACGCCCACGTCGTCAGGGGAGCAAGTGGCGTAACCGGCCGCTGACAGCTCGATCTTGCATTGCTGTCACAACAGGAACGCTGGTCTCGAACACGACATCCGAAAGGAGGTAGCGTTCGTTTCACGCCGTTCCACGTTTCCTTCCGACCTGCAAGGTTGGACTGGACGTACGTTGTGACCGAGAGTGAAAGGTCGAAGTTGATGTCTAAGAACGCACAGCGCTGGCGATAGTCGCCGGTACCACGTTTCTCAAGCACGTCTCTGAGTGATCCGGGGTGACGGTTCCATCACCCCGGATCAGCTGTTATTGGGCGTTTCGAACCTGGCGGATATACTCTCGGTTGCGGAAGACAGGGAGTTGATTCAGAGGGGTGAGAAATGCTGGTACGTCCGGATGGAGACGCCGTCCTGTTGATCTCACAGAACGCCCACGCCTGGGTGTCAGGCCAGATCGCGCGTGCCTGGAAAACGGACGACGATCACGCCTTCGAACCGTACGAGGAAGTCTGCCTGGCCGCCGAGCTTCACGACATCGGCTGGCAAACCTGGGAGGGTAATCCGACGCTCAACCCTGAAACGGGTGTTCCCTACACGTTTCGTGAGCTTCCCCGCCGTGAATACCTCCAGATCTGGACTCGTGCCAGACGATTCTCCACCATAATCAATCGCTATGCGGCCCTGCTGATTTCCCGGCACGGGACGCGACTTCTGGCGCGATATGGTCCGGCTGAGGACGCGCCGCGAGCGGAGAAGGAGCAGATCGAAGGCTTTCTCCGGCGGGAAGCAGCCGCTCAGGGTCGACTGATCGAGAGCCTCGCCGAGAGTCCGCGCTACGAGCCGTTCGTCTCCGACGAGGTGCTGGATCGCAACAGTGGGCTGATCAGTACCTGGGACGGCATGTCGCTCATGCTGTGCGGTGGGCTGCCGGACGATGGGATCACGATCGGCGACTACACGATGACACCGGACGAGGATGGCACGGTGCGGGTCGACCCGTGGCCGTTCACGCGTGAACAGGTCCAGCTCGTAGTGGAGGGACGCCGGCTGACCGGCCGCTACGAGCGCCAGATCACGCTTCAGTCCGCCTTGCAGAAGGCGGAGTGGCAGACGCTTCAGTTTGACCTCGTTACCGCGGAGTAGGATGTGCCGTGTCAGAGAATCTGATCATTCGAGCGGTAGAGCCGGAAGACGCGGTTGCGATATTCCGAATTGCACGCGGATCTGCCGTCCAGCACGGAACGCTGCAGATGCCGCACCCGTCTCGGTCGTCCTGGCAGGAGCGACTTGCGACAACCAGCGATCGAAGCTTCCGACTCGTTGCGGAGCTTGATGGTGAGGTCATCGGGATGGCGGCGGTGCATATCGACTCCCCGCACAGGCGCCGCCACGTCGGCCAGATCGGGATGATGGTGCACGACGACTACCAGGGTCGGGGCGTCGGGAAGGCGCTCCTCGAGTCACTGCTCGATCTCTCCGACAACTGGCTCAACCTGCATCGACTGGAGCTCGATGTCTACACTGATAACGCTGCCGGCGTCCACCTCTACGAATCACACGGCTTCGTCATCGAGGGAACCCGGAAGGACTTCGCATTCCGGGATGGTTCCTATATCGATGCTTATGCGATGGGACGATTGCGGGAGCCGTAGGCACGTCGCCGCCCGATGTGCTCCACTGACGTCTGCCTTCTTGCGAGAGCACCCAGTCCGCCACGTCGTGGTCCGGTCTGATTTCCGGCGCGGAGTGCATTACGGGAATGATTCGCTCAGTATGTGGAATCCCGGTCGGTCTCAGGTGACTCCGAAGTGCCTGGCTCAGCTCTCACAGGAAAGGCATCATCCGAACTCCCGGATTCGTCTTCGAACGCGATCTCCAGCGCGAGCGCGTCCTGAATCGCTTCGTCAGTCGACATCGACCTGCCTTCGGCGTCCCACTCCTGGTAGTGCGTTCCCGGCAATTGCGACCTGGCCGATTCGATTCCTTGATGCAGCGTCGCGCTGGTAATCGGGATCGGAAACGCACCG
>SKKR01000002.1 GCA_007123655.1 Thermomicrobiaceae bacterium | reverse complement strand
AGTGTGGCGTCCGAGACGGGCAACAGCCTGCCGTGGAATTCACTGGAAGCAGCGGTTCGAGAGCTCGGCATGGGCCTCAACGACCTTGGCCGCGGCCTTCCGGAGTCGGGTGAAGAGCGGGAGTTCTTCATCGCCATGCAGACGCAGGGCGGCTGGTGGGATGAGGAGAGCGTCCTGAATGACACGCCGGAAGCGCCTGAAGACATGCCATCTCCGTCCGAGGCGCAGTTTACCGGTGACGAAGCCGAGTACGATTTCTTCCTCGTTCCGTTTGCGACCAACTCCTGGGAGTACGGTGAAACGGCGAACCTGCCGTGGCTACAGGCATTGCCCGATCCGATTACCACCGCGGTGTGGACCACCTGGGTCGAACTCAACCCGAACACGGCCGAAGATCTCGGCGTTGTTCTCGGGGACATTGTGCGCGTGGAATCACCCACCGGGAGCATTGAGGTGCCTGTATACATCAATCCAGCCGCGCCACCGAACGTCGCTGCGATTCCGATCGGCCAGGGACATTCGCAGTACACGCGCTACGCGGAGGAACGCGGTGCGAACCCGATCGAGATTGTCGCTGCGCAGGTGGACGGCGAAATCGGCGCGCTGGCGTGGGCGGGTACGCGTGTGCGTATCGAGCCGACGAACGAGCGCAAGCGCTTTCCGCGGTTCGAGCGCCAGCTTCCGTTCCAGCTCGAAGAGAACCCGATTGTTCAGGTGACGCGTGATGCCTAGTGCGACACACACACGCTTCAACGGCCTGAGAGGAGTCTGAATGTCAGCACGCTGGGGTATGGTCATCGATCTTGATCGATGTACGGGCTGTCAGGCCTGTGTTGTCGCCTGTCAATCAGAAAACAACGTGCCGATCAACACCGAAGAGATTTTCCACCAGCGCCGGGCGATCGAGTGGATCCGGGTCGAGCGCTACTGGGAAGGCGAGTACCCGAACGTCAAGGCGCGCTATATTCCGATCCCCTGCATGCATTGCGCCCAGGCGCCATGTGAGTCGGTGTGCCCGGTCTATGCGACATACCAGACAACGCAGGGCATCAACATGCAGGTCTACAACCGCTGCATCGGCACGCGCTACTGCGCGGTCAACTGCCCGTGGCACGTTCGGTTCTTCAACTACTGGGAACCGCGCTGGCCGGAGAGCCTCAAGCAGCAGCTGAACCCGAACGTGGGTGTGCGAAGCCGCGGGATCATGGAGAAGTGCACGTTCTGCATCCAGCGGATCGTTCGGACGCAGCAGGAGGCGTCGCTGGAGGATCGCGAAGTCGAAGACGGCGAATTCACCACCGCGTGTGCGCAGGCCTGCCCGACTGACGCAATTGTGTTTGGCGATCTGGATAATCCGGAGAGCCGCGTGGCGCAGATGGTGGAACAGACCGATCGAGGCTATCAGCTGATGGGCGGACTGGGAACGGATCCGGCCGTGCTCTACCTGAAAAAGATCGATCCAGACGCGCCGGAACAAGAGGATTACCACTAGACGGGAAGGGTGGAGCAGTCGAACATGTCTTCACACGGACATTCAGTTCCAAGAGTCTGGTCGCTCTCCCCGCGTGAGATCGCCGCAGACGGAACTAGACGAATCGGGGAACTCGGGTCGCTCTACCGGCTGGGGCTTATTATCGCGGCCGTGCTCGCGGCGGTTGGGGTCGTATCGGTCATTGCCGGGCCATTGCTCCAGGGCTATTCAGATCGCTCGGTGTGGACGTACGTTACGGCGGTCTTCTTTTTTCTGATGTCAACCGTGGCAGCGGCTCCGTGCCTTTCCGTTGCGTTGCGACTGGCGCGCGGCCACTGGCGCCGACCGGTGAACCGCGTCGCTGAGATCTGGGTTGCTGCCCTCATCGTGCCGGCGATCCTGTTCTTTCTGCTGCAGGGCACCCATCCGACTTCCGAGGGGCGCTCCTCGCTCTGGATGGGCTGGCCGGGTGCGCCGTGGCTCTGGTCCAGCATCATGATGATCGCGCTCGTGATCTGCGGATACGCCTTCCTGTATTTCAGCTCCCGGCCGGACTTCGCAATCCTTCGGGACCAGGTTGATGACAACCCGAACGGCATCTTCGCCCGGTTGGCCGGAACCTGGCGTGGGACGATCAAGCAGTGGGCCGTGCATGACCGGGGCCTGAGCTACATCGGTGTCTTCTACGTGATGCTGTTCGTGGGAATGATGACGATCATTTCCAGCGACTTCATCATTGGCATGGTGCCTGGCTATCATAGCTCGATCTTCCCGGTCTACTGGGTGGTGACGTCGTTCCAGGCGGCGATCGCGCTGACGCTGGTGACCGCGGCAGTGCTCCGGAAGTTCGGCGGCGCCGAGAAGTATCTCGAGCTGGACCAGTTCTGGGGTCTGTCAAAAATGCTGCTGGCGCTTGGGCTGCTCTGGTTCTACTTCTGGTGGTCCGAATTCATTATCACCTGGTACGGCCGGATGCCGTATGAGGTCAACTTCCTGCGATTCTTCTTCTTTGATACCTATCTCTGGTTGTTCGTGATCGTAATCGGGTTCTGCTTCCTGGCGCCGTTGCTGGGATTGATGTGGAACTTCGTGCGGCGAAGCTACACCGGTCCGACCGTTGTCGCCTCACTCGTCCTGATCGGCATTCTGGCGGACCGAATCCGTCTGGCATCGATCGGTTACACGATTCCGGATATCTATGAGAGTTACTTCCTCTCGGTGCCGGACGCGCACTATCCAGGGGTGTTTGATGTCTTGCTGACCGTCGGCTTCATCGGCGCGGCGGTCGGAGTCGTCCTTGTGGCGATGCGCTTTATCGCGGTGCCATCGATCTGGGAAATGACCGGTGGTCTCTGGCTCCGCAGCCAGCGCAAGTACAAGAAGGCCGACGTGATCGTGATCGGGAAGCCGGAATAGGCGAACAGCCGCCGCGCGGAGGAACAGATGCAGGAACGACACCCGCTAAGGGGAGAAGCAATAACCAGAGAACTGCTTCGGCCGCTCACCCAAACGCCGATGGTCTTTTGGATCGCGGTGATCATTCTGGGCGCAGTCCTTACGGCGTTCGCATTCGCCGTCGGCTGGATGTTCTACTGGGGCCTCGGGACGACCGGTCTGAACACGCCAGTCTTCTGGGGTTTCATGATTACGAACTTCGTGTTCTGGATCGGCATCAGTCACGCCGGCGTCATGATCTCCGCCATCCTGCGTCTCACGCAGGCGGAGTGGCGACGCCCGGTTACGCGCGCGGCCGAGGTCATGACGATCTTCAGTCTCATGACGGCCATGCTGTTCCCGTTCCTGCACACCGGTCGACCCTGGCGCACCGTCTACTGGGTTTTCCCGTATGACTTCGAGCGCGGCGTCTGGCCAGACCCGCGTGGCCCGCTGGTCTGGGACCCGGCCGCTGTGTTCACTTATCTGACCGGGAGTACGCTCTTCCTGTACACGACGCTCATCCCGGACATGGCGCTGCTGCGTGACCGGTCCACCGGATGGCGGAAGACGGTGTACACCATTCTTGCGCTTGGCTGGCGTGGCAACGAGCGGCAGTGGAAACTGCAGCTGGTTGCCGGGATACTGCTCTCGGCGCTGATTCTGCCGGTGTTCGTGTCGGTGCACAGTATCGTTTCCTGGGACTTCGCCGTTTCTCTGATTCCGGTCTGGCACGCGTCGATCTTCGCGCCGTACTTCGTGATCGGAGCTGTCCACTCAGGGGTCTCGGCGGTGATTACCCTGATGGCCTTAATGAGGTGGTTATTCGGCTTCCATAATTACTTACGTGAAGAACACTTCGATTCGATAGGCAGGTTGCTGATCGTCGTGGCCACGGGCTGGATCTGGTTCTTCCTGCTGGACATCATTTTCGCGATGTTCACCAGAGATCCAAGAGAGCTAGAGGTGATGCACCAGCGCATCTTCGAGTGGCCGTATGCGTTGCTCCTGGCGTTCATATTCGTCTTCGCGTACATCATTCCAGTGCCGGTCTGGATGTTCCGAAAGTTCCGGCGCAATATCAAGATTATGTTCTGGACTTCGCTCATGGTGAACGTAGGCATGTGGGCAGAGCGGTACTGGCTCATCCTGCCCGGTCTGGAACGCAAGTTTGAGTTCACGTTTATGTGGAGCTGGTACCGGCCGAGCATCGTGGAGCTTACGTTGATCTTCGGCTCGTTCGCGCTGGTGACGATGTTGCTACTGCTCTTCTCCAAGATTTTCCCGCCGGTTGCGGTCTGGGAGGAGAAAGAGGGCGTGAACTTCGCCCAGGATATCCAGGTTGGTAAGCGCACCGTCCATGCGACGATCCGCGAAGAGTAGGGGGAAGTAGACGATGGCATTCCGAGAAGTGCTCGGTGTCTACAAAGATCTGGACACGGCAGTCGCCGCGACGGATGCTCTGGCAGACGCTGACTTTACACGAGAGGACTTCGATGTCCTCACCAACGCCCCGTATCCGGAAGGCGCGTTCGGGGAAGAGCCGGGCCGGCACCGTCTCTTCATGTTCCCGCTCATCGGTGCGGCGTCCGGTTTCTCAGTTGGGCTGCTCATTACCGCCGGCACGCAGTTGGCCTACCCGCTGGTCACCTACGGCATGCCGCTGCTGTCGATCCCACCGATGATTGTCATCATGTATGAGGGCACGATGCTCGGCGCGCTGATCTTCACCGTGATCGGTGTTCTGTTCGAGTCCCGCCTGCCGCGACTCCGGCTCGGCGTTTACGACAAGCGCATCACGGCAGGTTCGATCGGCATCCTGGCGCGTGTGCCGGAAGATCGGTTCGACGCTGCCGCTGACGCGCTGCGAAGTATCGAGCATGAAAACATCGTCCTGGAAGACGACAACGGTGACATCATTTCCGAGAACGAGCCGAAGGGGGCGCAGGCATGAGCCGGATCGGCGTTCGGACCCGCATCACAGCCGGGGGCCGGCGCGGGGTGCGGCGTGCCTGGCTGGCAGGCGTGACCATGACGCTTGCGCTGGTGTTGGCGGGGTGCGGTGATATCGTCCCGTCAACCAACACGTACCCGATCGACTTCTTCTCGGAGATGCACTACTCCAAGGCCTGGACCGCCGGTGAGCCGGACGGGCTGAACCCGCCGGCCGGCGCGGTGCCGATTACCGGTGGCGAGGTCGACTATTCGATGGAGGAGGCAGCCGAGCTGGAGAACCCGTACGGCGGGCAGGCTGACCTCGGTGCGAATATCTTTGCCATAAACTGCGCGCATTGCCACGGGCCGGATGGCGCCGGAGAGGGCCAGGCGGATATCTTCCTCCAGGCCTATAACGCCCCGCCGGCAGCGAACCTGCAGGAGATGCCCAGCGGCTTCAATGATGGCGAGCTCTACTGGGTGGTCACGAACGGCATCGATCCGTACATGCCGTCGTTCAAGCGCCTGCTTACCGCCGAGGAGCGCTGGGCGGTCGTGGAACACCTGCGGGAGAACGTCGAGCAGTAGCACAATCGTCACTTCCCCTGACGAACCAGTCGATTCGAACGGGCGTCCATCGTGGCGCCCGTTTTTGTTTTCAGGCTGCATTGACGTCGTCCATTGTCGATTCCGCGTCTTCCCGTTCATCGAATGGATTAAAGGGCGTATAGTAGGTGGACCATTAGCGGGAAGGAATGGACCTGTGGCGCAATACCTGATCCTCATCTACAACAATGAGTCTGCGCTGAACTCAGCCGGCGCTTCTGAGGTTGAACAGATCTACCAGGCTCACGGGAAGTTCGCTCAGACGTACGGGGGCAGTATCCGCGGAGGCGCACGCCTGGCCGATAGTGATACGGCGACGAGCATTCGAACCGAGGCGGATGGTACCCAGACAGTGACGGATGGCATGTTCCCGGAGACGAAAGAGGTGCTCGGCGGCTACTACGTAGTGGAAGCACGCGATGTCGACGAAGCGATTGCGATGGCGAAACTCGTCCCGTCTACGGGTGGAGGGATCGAAGTTCGCCCAATTATCCCGTCCTGACCGGTGAGCGAGCGACCTTCGCAGAGCCAGGTGGAGGATGCAATCAGCTCCGCACACCGCGAGCACTGGGCATCAGTGCTGGCAACTACCGCGCGGGTGTGTCGAAACCTGGACCTCGCCGAAGACTGTGTTCAGGATGCCTACGCCCAGGCACTGATGCACTGGCCAGTCACGGGAATTCCGAGGCGCCCGGGCGGGTGGCTGACAACTGTTGCGACCCGCCGGGCACTGGAGGTCCAGCGCCGGGCCGGCACGCTCAGCCGGAAACTTCCCTT
>SKKR01000449.1 GCA_007123655.1 Thermomicrobiaceae bacterium | reverse complement strand
GAATCGGGTCTTTCTGGTTGGCTTGCACGTTCTGGTAATCATCGGGTTGCTCGGGTCCGCCGTGGTGACCGTGTATCACGAGCGTTACATGACGCGCGGGGTCGCGACGGGCACGGACTCTCCGGCTATCCCGCACACAGACGTCAATCCGCTGGGCGTCAACACCTTTCTGCATGAAGAGGTGAATCCGGAACGCATCGACCAGACGCTGGACATGGTGGCCGAGGCCGGGTTCAGCTACGTCCGGCAGATCTTCGTCTGGTCTGAAATCGAGCCGGCGCGTGACACATTCTGGGACGAGCAGCACGACATCAGTACCTGGGAGAAGTACGACCGGATAGTGGATGCCGCTGTCCAGCGGGGCCTGGAGGTGGTGGTCAGGCTTGACAAGCCACCGAGATGGGCACGCGAAGGACAGCCGGACGTGGACCAGTATCCTGACGGCCCTCCGGACGACTACAGTGACTTCGCCGATTTCGTCTCCGAGGTCGTGAGTCGGTATCAGGGTCAGATCAACTACGTTCAGCTCTGGAACGAACCGAACCTCGGCGTCGAGTGGGGCGGGCAGGAGATCGATCCAGCAGCGTTCACGGACCTGCTGGCCGCCGGGTACGAAGCCGTGAAATCTGTCGATCAGGATGTCGCGGTGATCATGCCGGGGCTGGCGCCGAATGATCAGACCGGACCCGATAACCTCAGCGATCTGCTCTTTCTGGAAGGAATGTACGAGGCCGGCGCGGCTGACTACTTCGACATCGCCGCGGTCATGGTCTACGGATACGGATTCAGCCCCTGGGACCGCCGGATCGGATTCGGACGCAACAACTTCTCTCGACCGATCCAGACGCGGGAGATCATGATCGACCACGGCGACGAGGACAAGCCGATCTGGGCGGTGGAGTATGGCTGGGTCTCGTTGCCGGAGGACTGGGATGGAGAACCGTCACCGTGGGGCGAGCCGGTGTCCGAGCAAGAACAGGCGCGTTACCTGGCAAATGGATACGTACGCGCCCAGCGCGAATGGCCGTGGATGGGAGCAATGATGGTCTGGGGATTCAGGTGGGCGAGTGATCCCGAGCATCCCGATCAGATCGCCAACCCGACGAGGGGATTCCGGATCGTCGATCACGACTTCACGCCGCGCCCGGCGTATGAGCGATTGCGCGACTACCGCCAGCGACTGGACCGGGCGTACACCGGATCATACGGCCCTGACAGCCGATACCTCGTCTACAAGGATGGCTGGGACATGGCCCGCGATCGTGACCCCGAGGCGCTCGTTCCGACGAGCAACGGTGCCGACCTGCAGATCCCGTTCGCCGGAACCGGAATCGAGATCGACCTCTCCGGAAGCAGCGGAAGACTGGTGCTGACTGTCGGAGATGAGGAACGCGTGGCAACCGGGGCGGATACTGTTCGGTTCGACAGCCTGGGTGACACCCCTCACCTGCTCGAGGTCTCCGCCGGGTCGGTGGACGAAGACCCGCTCGGGATCGCGGGGTTTACGGTGGTGCGAGAGACGACACTCACCTGGATCTATACCTGGCTCTATTCCGTCATCGCACTTGTGCTGATATTCAATCTGATCTCGCTGGCTGGTACCATGCTTTCGCGACCAACAGGAGGCCGCCGTCCGGAATCTGGACACGGAGCGTAGGGGATGCTCAGGGAACTGACCAGCGCCGACTGGCTGGAGATGCTGGGGCTACCGGAAGACCGGATTCCGGAGGTCGCGATCCTGCGCGGAACCAGAAATCTCCACCGATTCCGGGACATCCACGCGGAACGGTTCGATAACGTCCTCAACCTCGGCTCGCCGAACGGCCTGTTCGAGGACATTTTCGTCGGAACCCACCGATCGCTGAACATCGGATACGCGTCCGTCTACGGCGACAGCATGGCCTCTGAGATCGCCCACCTCTTCGGTGCGCTCGGTACCAGGCTGGTTATCCAGACCGGATGCTGCGGCGGGCTGCAACCAGGTGTCCAGACCGGGGACCTCGTGATCCCGACGAACGCCATTCCCGGCGAAGGGGCGGCACAGTATTACCTGAAGGACGTTGAGAAAGTCAGGGCGTCCGCGGAAGTGCTCCGGAAGTGCGCCTCACTGGTTCGTTCCTGCTGGCCCTATCACACTGGCGCCATGTTCACGACGTCCGCCTTGCTCGCGGAAGGTCGCGAGGAACTCGAGTCCTGGCGGGATGCCGGCTACACAGCCGTCGACATGGAGACAGCCACGACGTTCGCCGTCGCCAGGTCATTCGATATGAAGCGGCTGGCAATCTCGTTCGTATTCGACAACCCTTTGCACGGAGACACGCTCGTACACACGGACGAAGAACGCACTGCCCGCCGCGAGAAAGGCGAAGAAGCGATGCTCGACGTCGTCACCCGGCTTCTGGACCATTTCGCTGCAGACGGCGTCTGACCGTTAGATTCCCGGGTGTGGGAACAACCCCTGACCGTCGGAATTGCTTGACGCGTCAGCCTGGAATCGCCGATAATCCCGTCACTGGAACTCAGGTAAACGCGACAACGATTTCGCACCGGTGTGTTATCAGTCCCACGCGCGGGTGTGCTACACGACAGGAGTCGTCCTATGCGAATCGCTGTCGCCGGAAAAGGCGGAGCGGGCAAGACGACCATTTCAGCGACCGCCGCTCGCCATCTCGCAGGAAAGGGGTTCCGGGTCAACGCGCTCGATGATGACCCGAACCCGAATCTCGCAGCGGCACTCGGGCTTTCCGAAAAGCTCGTCGAGAAGCTGCGTAGAGTCGAGCGCGATGAGATTCTGGAAGAGCGCGAGACGGAAGACGGTGCAGCGGAACTCTATCTGACCCGCCCGTTCGACGAGGTGATCGACGGATACGGGGCGGTTGGACCGGACGGTGTCCGTGTACTGACAATGACCGGTCTGCTCGGAGCCGGAAAGGGCTGACTCTGCGGCCAGCACGCCGCGGTCCGCGGGGTCATCGGCGAGTTGAAACAACTGTCAAGCGATGACATCACCATCGTCGACATGGAAGCTTCGATCGAGCACATGAGCCGCGGAACGCTTCGCGATGTCGACCTGCTACTGATTGTCACTGAACCGTACTTCCGAGCGTTGCAGACAGCCGGCCGAATCACGCCACTGGCGCGCGAACTGGGTATCGAGAACATTGCGCTGGTGGCCAACAAAGTGCGAACCGAACAGGACGAGCAGATCATCCGGGACTACGCGGGTCGACTCGGCCTGAACGTGGCAGGGGTCATCCCGTGGGACGATTCGGTTCAGCGAGCGGATATCGCGAACCAGGCGTTGATCGATCACGACCCCGACAGTCTGGCCGCGACCGGGATCCGGTCCATTTTCAATGACCTGGTAGGCGCCACTGCAGCGCCCGCGTGAACCCGGCCGGTTAGCGCTGTAAGAGCGCACGGGACTGTCGCCAGACGCTACGGATCCACGTTTTCGGGAGGTCTTTGATGGTTACCGCCCCGGCACGTCCGGACGCCGATACAGACCAGGATGCCGCCCCGGAACCTGAAGGAGCGCCGCGCCATCCGCTGGAGGGCCCCGTGGATACGGTCCATGCCTTCTGGCTGGCCGGTATGAGCTGTGACGGATGCAGCATCGCGGCAACGGGTGCGACAAATCCGAGCGTGGAAGATCTCCTCAACGGAACGATTAGCGGTCTTCCCCGCGTTATCCTGCACCATCCCGTCCTTTCCCTTGCCGCCGGTGAAGAGTTCATCGAACCGTTCGATCAGGCCGAACGCGGCGAGCTTGACGCGCCGTTCGTGGTTGTCTATGAAGGCTCGATTGCCGACGAGCGTATTGCCTGGGAGTCCGGTGGCTACTGGTCCGCGATGGGCAATCACGCAATCGAAGACGCCGAGCACGAGGTGCCCTACCCGACGTCGACACGCCTGCGAAACATGTCGAAGAACGCCGCGGCGGTCGTCGCGATCGGAACCTGCGCGACGTGGGGCGGGGTTCCGTCCGCCATTGGGAATCCGACCAACGCGATGAGTGTCATGGACTATCTGGGCGAAGGCTACCGCTCGGCCCTCGGCCTGCCCGTGATCAATATCCCGGGTTGTGCGCCGGTCGGCGACAACTTCACCGAGACGATCGCCGGGATCCTCTATTTCCTGCAGGGACTCGGGCCGTTGCCGGAGTTCGACGAACTCGGCCGCCCGGCCTGGCTCTTCAGCGAGACGGTCCACCGCGGCTGCACTCGCGCGGGTTACTACGAAGAAGGCGTGTTCGCGGAATGCTACGGGGATCCCGAGTGTCTGGTCGAGGTCGGCTGCTGGGGACCTGTTGTGAACTGCAACATCGTCTCCCGCGGCGCGCAGTCGCACATGGGTGGGTGTATGGCGGCCGGCGGCCCATGCATCGGATGCACGATGCCCGGGTTCCCCGACCGTTTCGCACCGTTCTACAAGACCCCACCGGGATCCGCGCTATCAAGCAATGCCTCACGGACGCTTGGTTTCGGCATGCGTCGGCTGCGCAGCCTGACCAACAAATACGCCAACCAGGAGACACGCTGGGAAACCGTTGATCATGGCAACGTGCCGTCCGGATGGGGCAAAGTCGACAAACCGGCCGGGGTCGAGAAAGTGATGCATTTCTTCTACGAGAAGATGCAGTTTCAGGGATCACGCAAGCCGGGACGTGACGGTTCCCGAAAGTGGGGAACGGACGTTGAACCGAACAGGACCCGTCCGGCTCCAAAGCACGAGGACGACACCGAACGCTAGCCGGCTGGCCACGGGCGCAGCCGGATCCACGACCTGGCTGAATCGGAGGGTCACTCATGACCGATTCCGAACTCTATACAACCTGGGGAATCTCACTGGGGGTTGCGGCTGTCGTCGTGATTATCGCCGCGGCGTTGCTGATCGCGATCATTCTGACCGCTCGGAGCATCCTGCGGCACGCCAGTGAAGCGGAGGCCGCTGTCGCGCGGATCTCGGAGCACACACGCGTTATCTGGGCGCTCGACCAGACCAACGCCGTTGCGCGCGAGATTCTCGATGAGAGTACCAGGATCGACGGTCAAATGGAACGCATCGCCGGCGCGCTCGCACACGACGAGCCGGACGGACGGAGTTGACCAATGGTCATCACACCATTGCAAGTGAGCGATACCGCCCTCTATAGCGTCTGGGGAGTGTCGCTGCTGGTTGGCGTCGTCGTCGCGATCGTCGTCGCCACCCTGCTTTCACTGATCGTGTCGACCGCGAGGGACATCAAGCAGTCAACGGCCCGGATCTGGATCGACGGTCAGAAAGTCGCCAATAACACCATTCATATTCCGTTGCTGGCAACGACGAACCGGATGCTGCTCGGGGTGCTGGTCCGGGTGTCAGGAGTGCTCGAAAGCACATCCGCGGTTCAGACCCATGCCGAGAACTGCCCCGGCTGCCCCCACTGCCTGTTCAACCAGGGAGGGAAGCGATGATCCTCCTCATGACGCTGCTGTCGTTGCTCGTGATCGCGGTGTTCATCGGTGTGCTGGTTGTCGGGCTGGTGAAGATCAACGAGACCCTGGAAGCGATCGGCGGGCGAGCACCGGGGTATAGCGGCAAAATGAGCGATCTCGCGCTGATCAACCTCGGTGTCCGGGCGATCGAGCAACAGACCGGCCATCTGGGTCCGCAGCTGGCGGAACTGAACCAGGGATTGACCCGGGCGGGCGAGGGGCTCCAGGGAATCGAGCAAAACCTGTCGCAGACGCTGGAGGCAGTCCAGAAACAGGTGGGAGATTGACATGGAAAGCGTTCCATCCTACGTCATCGTTATCTGGTGGATCGCACTGGCGTTGACCGCTCTCGTGGTGCTTCCCCTGGCGGTGTATCTCCTGAATCGCACGCTCACTGCTGCTCGCCGTATCGAGCACAACCTCAATGAGGCGCGGCGTGCCGCGGCCGGAATTCAGGCGAACACCCGTGAAGCGAATCAGCTGAACGTCACGCTCGAGGCCGCACCGGCCATTGTTCAGTCGGGTGCCGCGATCGAATCTGGCAGCGGCGAGCTTACCCGGACGCTCGCCGGGCGCCTGGATGGAGACGGGCGATGATTCTGCTCTACCTGACGCTCGTCGCTGTTGGAATACTGATTCTGGCACTGGTCGTGTTCTTGCTGGCAATCATTTACTACCCGCGCAAGGCAGACCGGCACCTCGTGGAGATCGTCGCCGCACTCGGGCAAAGCGAGAGCAACGTCTCACT
>SKKR01000357.1 GCA_007123655.1 Thermomicrobiaceae bacterium | reverse complement strand
GTCCGGGACCCGAGGACGATCAAAACCGAGTGATAAGGAAGGACATCATGGACGCAGGCGGAGTGACATCATTGCATCGGTACGACCAGTGGGCTACGGAACGAGTGCTCGGGGCGTGTGACGGATTGACAACGGAGCAACTGCAACAGGATGTGGACGCTCCGTGGGGATCGATTCGTAACCAGTTCGTGCATCAGTTCAGCGTTCACCGGAGCTGGTTGAGCTGGGTAGACGGGTCACTGAGTGGCGAGGAGGCATACGCGCTCACCGCGGACCCCGCGGCTTACCCGGACCTCGCGTCACTGCGTGAGTTCTGGGGAGAGATTCTGACGCAAACGAACCGATTCCTGGCCCGGGCAACGAACGCGGATCTCGAGCGAGTCCTGGCGGTGGAGTTCCCGGGGTCGGAGTTCTCGATGCCCGCCGGCGAGATCATGGTGCACCTCGCCCATCATTCGATGCAACACCGGACCGAGTCGACGGTAGCGCTCACGCGTCTGGGCCAATCTCCGGGAGACATCGACTATCTCTTTTATGCGCTGGAGCAGGCGCGGACGTCGTCGGAGGCTTGACCCGCCGTCATTGAATCATCCCAAGCTCCTCAGAACGGCCGAATTCCGGATCTCGATTCCGAGATCCGGATCATCGTCTTCCCGGGCGAATGCCGGCTGATCTTCCCGTCATTTCGGCAAATCTAATGAGATGCGGCTCGGATCGCACTGCGGGACCTCGCTCGTTCGTACGCATTGACTGGTTTGCAATTTCGTTGCCTTCGTGTCATAGTGTGAGTGTTCACGCGAGCCGGACGCGGTCGTCGCAACGGTTACCCGTCGCGTGATATGCGGATAACATCATCGCTGGCGACGACGCGACGGTTCGGTAGAAGGGGAGTGATCCAGCGAAAACAGCGCAATCGCTGGACGTTCTGCCCTCGATGCACATTGAGGGCGTGACGGGGACAGCCGTTCCACGTCCGCGAGGGGAATGTGTCTTCGGACCCACGACACACTCAGTTCAGTGTCTCTCAGGCACTGGCTGTGACAAGCGTAGGTACAGTGAAATCCGGACTCGAACGATTGCGAGGTGACACGCAGGCATAAGCGCGACGGTGCTCGACAGGGTTTGGGTACGCAACAGCATCTCGTTTGGGTGGCGCCGGGTTCCCGGTGCGTCGCAGTCACGACAGGGTAGGGAGGGACTCCGCATGAAGCGAGTCTGGATTACGCTCATCGCAGCAGGGTTGCTAACGATCGCCGCAGTCGCCCCGGCCGCGGCACAGGAGTCACTGTCGCTCGACCTTAATGAGGTCGACGATTCCGGTATTGCCGGAGGAGTACATCTCTCAAGCGACAACGGCAGCACGTTCGTCGAAGTTCTGATTACCGCCGGGCTCGAGGATGGCGCGGTCCATCCCGTCCATATCCACGAGGGGACCTGCGCGGATCTCGGTGGCGTTGCCTGGCCGCTCGAAGACATCGTCGGTGGGGTATCGGAAACCACACTGGACATCGAGCTTGGGGAGCTGATGGCCGGTGAGTACGCAATCAACGCGCATCTTTCCGAGGACGAAATGGCGGTCAACGTCGCGTGTGCCAACATTCCGGAAGGTGGGGTCGGCGGACCGGCGGCAGACGACGACGAGGCTGTCGATGACGTCGACGATGCCGTCGAGGATGACGAGGCGACCGACGACGAGGCGGTCGAAGAAGAACCGGCCGATGACGATGTCGAAGACGTGACGCCCAACGCTGGCAGCACGGGTGGGATCAGCGGCGACGCGATGGTGCTGATCATGGCCGGATTCGCCGGCGCCGCGCTGGTCGGCGGGGTTCTGGTTCGCCGTCTCTCGACGCGCGCCGTATACAACCCGTAGGCAACCCTCGATTCACGGCCGCCGGCGGCCGTCGCAACTCATTGATGAAGTCGACACGAAACGGCCCCGCTTGCAGCGGGGCCGTATTCGTGTGATCATACTTTCCGGTTATGGACATTCACGGCGATAGCGTGCATCATGTGCGCAGTCTCATTTGCAGATCGCGGTGATCGTCGATCTGACATGGTTATCTCGGTCGCGCGAACGAGCTGACGGAAACGACGGCTCGAAGGCCGGGGCTCACGGAACGAGACAAGTACATAGGGTAGATCTGGCACGATGCGAGCGCAGACTTGCGTTGATGTGCTAGTCTGTAACGCACTAACGGCGAACCGTTACAGAGTTGGCTGACCAGGCAGGGAACGTACGCGGTATCGTACACCCTGGTTGGGGAAGAAGAAGGCGTTGCCAGGATGGGTGCGGCAGGAGCCGGACGCACTGGGGCGTCGTCGTCTCACCTCTTTCGGAGGTACTTCGCAATCAGATGGGCGTTTGCCCTGGTAACCGCAGAGGGGATCTGGGGACACGGGAAGAGATCCAGAAAGCGATCATGTGTTCGGAGCGGGAACCGCGCATGTTGCTTCCCACTTGTTGAGGGAGGGTCGAGTTGCAAACGAATGAACGTATGCTTCGTGGAGGTGTGATCTCCATTATCGGGATCGTGGCGCTTATCGTGTCACTGATCGGATCGTCGGGGCTGAAGTCGGCGATCTCCGATGTGGAGGAAAGCACGAAAGACAGCGCGGTGCTCACGCTTCGGGACACGGACGATTCGCTGCAGCGAATGTCCGGTGAACTCGAAACCCTCCGGCCAATCTTTGCCGACGCTGAGACATTGCTTTCGATAGATATTTCGGACATTCTGCACGCCGCGTCCGCGAGCGTGGAAGGCGTTGAACTCACGGTCGGAGAGCTCTCAGCGATTATCGGACAGGCAACTGTCTACCTGGAGGACTCGCACGAAATCGTCGTCGAACTCGAGCAATTCATCGATGAGGGTGAGATCAATCTGATCGAGCTTCGTAATCTCGTCGATGACCTGGACGAGTCCGCGGAGAACATTCTGATCATCGGGTCCGACGTGATCTTCGATTTTGAGGAGTTGCTGGATACCCAGGAGACGAACCTGGCGAACTTCCGGGACTTTGTTTCGGACCTCGACCGGGATACCGCTGATCTCGTCGTGATCAGCGAGGACGCGCTCGACATCATTAATGACCTGCTCGATGACGGCGAAGAGTCGATTGCCAGTTTCCGTGATCTGATCGATGAGCTGGATGACGAGACCGCGGAGTTTCTCGCGTTTGGCCATGACTCACTCGATCAGCTCGACGAGTTCATCGACGAAGGTGAAGCGAGCCTGGACGAAGCTCGCGACCTGATTGAACGGCTCGATGCGGAGTCCGCAGATCTCCTGGCGGTCAGTGATGATGCGCTCGATCGTCTGGACGAGCGCATTGACGAGGGCGAGGTCACGTTCTCTGACCTTCGAGAGATCATCGATCAGCTCGATGAAGAAACCAGTGATCTGTATGTCTTCGGGACTGACGCGCTCGACGAACTGAACGCTGTCCTGGACGAAGGGGACGCGGCGCTCGTCGATCTGCGCGAAATCGTCGACGAGCTCGATACCGGTACCGGAGACGTGCTGGTTGTTGCCGAAGACCTCATCGATGATCTGGAAGGCGTTCTTGATGACCAGGACGCCAACGTTGACAACCTGCACGAGCTCATAGACCGCTTCGAAGACGAGTCCGACGAGTTCTTCCGTATCAACCGTGATGCCCTGCAGTGGATCGAAGATGAGGCGGAGGCAAGCGAGCTCGACTTCGACAATCTGGTCACCATTACCCCGTCCGACCTGCGCATGCTGGCGAACGAACTGCAGACCCTGCTCTGGGACGCCGAGGAAGAGTTCGGGTTTGACGTTCCGGATGTGCAGTTCCTCCGCGACGAAGCCGACCGGATGGAAGACGAGAACCAGGTCATCGTTGCCGGGTTCGATATCGATCTGGTCTTCGACGAGGCCCGCTGGTTTATCGATGAACTCGAAGCCGGGCAGGATGAGATCATCGTCGTGTCCCGGGACATGACCGACCTGCTTCGCGATACCGCCATCGCCGAAGGGCGCTCGGCAATTGCGGAGTTGCGCGATCTTCGCGACGCGCTGGAAGACGAGCAGGTCGATCTGGTCATGCTGACGAATGACCTGATCGACGAACTGGAGGCGGCCGGTCTCGATGAACTTCGCTCGGTCTTCGTTGATCTCGAGACGATGCTGGAAGACGCCGAGGACGAGCGACTGGATATGATCGTGGTCGCCCACGACTTCATCAACGATCTGGATCAGGCGGTTATCGAAGATGGACGGGTCGCGCTCGATGACCTCCGTGATCTCCGCGACGAGTTGGAAGTAGAGCGGGCCGATCTCGTCATTCTCAGTACCGACCTCATCGACGACCTCGAGGAAGCCGGCATCCCGGACGCTCGCGCGGCGATCGCCGATCTGGAGACCGTGCTCGATGAACTGGAGCCGGAGCGTCAGGATCTCATAATGGTCGCCAACGACTTCCTGGACGAACTTGAAGAAGCGGGCCTGGTGGAAGCGCGTTCTGCGGTCGCCGATCTGTCCGAAGCTCGAGCGGATCTCGAGACCGAGCGGGCCGACTTCATCCTTGTCCTGCATGACACGCTCGATGAGATCGAGATAACCGGGATCGACGAAGCTCGATCCGTGCTTCGGGATATTGAGGACGCCCGCGTTGCGCTCGACGATGATCGTATCGACTTCGTCGCCATGACGCACGACTTCCTGGATGACCTGGAAGTGACCGGGCTGGAAGAGGCGCGAACGTTCCTTGAGGACATCGACCGCGAGCGGACCCTGCTGGTCGGAGACGTGGCGGAGTTTGATGCGCCACTGGAGGATATCCAGCAGGAGCTCCGAGACGTCCGCGCGACGTTGGGCGACATCGATGGAGAAATCGAGATCGACTGGGTCACCTACATCCACACGGCCGAAGACTACGTTGACACGGGTCAGGAAGAGATCACCGTCCTTTCAGCCGAGATCGATCGAGCGGTCGAGGACATCGAGTCGCTGGAGGTAAGCGGGGTCGCTTCCTCCGCGGTCGACTGGATCACCTGGCTTATTCTGATCCCGTTCTGGGTGATCATTATCATCTGGGGACTGTTCACCGCGTATCGTGGCTATCAGGAACAACAGGAAGCGGAAAGCTACCCGCGATAGTCCGGGCAAATGTGCACGCGGATTTCGAACGGTAACAAAGCGGGCGGGCCACCGGGCCGGCCCGCTTCTCTCTGCTTTGGCGTCCTTGTAGCCGGGACCGAGGAATCGAGTTGTGCTAGATCTCGATCTCGCGGTGGCGAGCCGCGGGCCCGCACTGAAGATTCACCGCGACCGGGAGACTGGCGATGTGGCAGGGGAATGTCTCAACGTGAACTCCGAGAGCAGTGACCCGGCCTCCGAACCCGTGTGGGCCGATTCCGAGCGCGTTGATCTCCCGCAGGAGTTCCTCTTCCAGCGCCGCCTCATCCGGATCGGGATTCGACGAACCGACTTCCCGGAGCAGTGCGTGCTTGGCGAGTCGAGCGACCGAGTCGAACGTCCCGCCGATCCCGAGTCCGACGATGACGGGTGGGCAAGCGTTCGGGCCGGCGCGAAGCACTGTTTCGAGGACGAACTGTTTGATCCCGTCGCGGCCGTCAGCGGGGGTGAGCATGGTCATCCGGCTCATGTTCTCCGCACCGCCGCCCTTGGCCAGGATCTTGAGGTGGATTCTGTCTCCTTCAACCAGGCGGGTGTGGATCACGGCTGGTGTGTTGTCCCGCGTATTGCTGCGATCAGAGAACGGACGCTCGACCATCGAATTCCGCAAGTAGCCGACGTCGTACGCCTCGCGAACGCCATGATTGACCGCGTCTTCAAATGCGCCGCCGGTGATCCGCACATCCTGACCGACCTCGGCGAACACGACCACGGTCCCGGTGTCCTGACACATCGGCACGCGGTCCGTCTCGGCAATCGCAACGTTCTCGATGATCTGCTCCAGCACCTGTTTTCCGAGCGGCGAGATCTCCCGCTCGAGTGCAACGTCATACGCGGCACGGATGTCCGTACCCGCGACATAGTTCGCATCCAGGCAGACGTCGCGGACGGCGTCGGCGATTGTGTTGACGTGGACCTCTCGCATGATAGTTCCCGGTGAGTGGCTTCAGAGTGTTCGCTGAGTCCAATGATAGCGGAAATTGGAAGCGGGTTCTGATCCTTTCACCGGGTGGAAGTAGGCACGCTCAAAGGGGGCCGATTTGACTGGCATCCTGCAAGCTCTCCCGAGGAAGCTGCCGC